>NZ_JBHWKQ010000007.1:0-268271 GCF_042730865.1 Streptomyces sp. NPDC059897
GACACCCTGCAGGACATGCTCCGGTGCTGGACCGGCACCTGCACCACCTGCGGCCAACCACTCACCAGAACCAGAACCTAACGAAGCACTACTAGTCCCGGGAGGCCGTCCACCCCTTCGCCTCGATGCGGGACGCGTCCGCCGGGCGCGCCTCGTCGAAGGCCACCTCGTCCCCGTCGAGGACGCGGATGCCGTCGACGTAGGCGCCCCGGCCGACGTACAGCTGGTCCGTCGCGTAGCGCCAGCGCAGCCGGAGCGGCGCCGCGGTGAAGGGGCCCAGGTCGGCGGTGAGGCGGTGCCAGGTGCGATCGGCCCAGCCGTCCACCGAGCCCGCCGGGTGGGTGTCGGCGCGGCCCGTCGTGAACGGCAGCGGTTTCCAGTTCGTGCCGCCGTCCGTCGACGTCTCCAGGAACAGGAAGTCGGAGTGCGGCTCCGTGTCCCACCACAGCTCGCAGGAGAGCCGCGCCTCGCCCGAGGCGAGCCGCAGGTCCGGCAGCGTGAGCGTCGCCGACGTGGCGCTCGCCATCCCCGAGAACCAGGCGGTGCGCCCGTGCTTGGGCCGCACGGCGACCGCGCGCGCCATGTTGTTGCCCGCGGCGACCCGGGGAGCGGAACCGGATCGCCAACTGCGCACCGGGTGCACCGAGTTGCCGAGGACAATGAGGAACGAGTCGGTCGTCGGGTCGAGCACCAGCGAGGTGCCGGTGAACCCGGTGTGTCCCGCCGTGCTCGGTGTCGCCATCGCGCCCATGTACCAGTGCTGGTAGAGCTCGAAGCCGAGGCCGTGCTCGTCGCCGGGGAAGTCCGTGTTGAAGTTGGTGAACATCAGGTCCACCGACTCCTGCGTCAGGATCCGGGCCTTGCCGTAGAGCCCGCCGTTCAGCAGTGTGCGGCCGAGCACGGCCATGTCCCAGGCGCAGGAGAACACGCCCGCGTGCCCGGCGACCCCGCCGAACGCGTACGCGTTCTCGTCGTGCACCTCGCCCCACACCAGACCCCGGTCGAGGCCCGACCACGGCGCGCGGGCGTCCTCGGTCGCCGCGACCTTGGGCCTCCAGGAGGCGGGCGGGTTGTAGCGGGTGCGGGTCATGCCGAGTGGCCCCGTGATCCGCTCGTGCAGCAGCACGTCCAGACGCTTGCCGGTGAGCTCCTCGACGACGAGCTGGAGCGTGATGAGGTTCAGGTCCGAGTACAGGTACGTGCTGCCCGCCGGATTGAGCAGCGCCTCCTTCCACAGGAGGGCGAGCTGCGCCTCGTGCCCGGACTCCTTGTAGAAGGCGAGGAAGGGCCTGAACCCCGAGGTGTGGGTGAGGAGCTGGCGGACCGTCACGTCCTGCTTGCCGCCGCCCGTGAACCGCGGGAGGTACGAGACGACCTTCGCCTCGAGGTCCAGCGTGCCGCGCTCCACCTCCTGCACGGCCAGGATCGACGTGAACAGCTTGGAAATTGAGGCGAGGTCGAAGACGGTGTCGTCGGCCATGTCGATCTGCTGGTCCGCCGGGAACTCGATGCCCGTGTCCGTCTTGTCGTCGTAGTGGGAGTAGCGCACCGCCTTGCCGATCGGCTGGTGCAGCGCGACCGTGCCGCCGCGGCCCGCGAGCAGCACCGCTCCCGCGTACCAGGGGTGCTTCGGCGAGGGGCCGAGGAACTTCTCGGCGTCGGCGACCAGTTGGCGCAGATGGCCCGCGAGCAGGCCCGCGCGCTCGGGGGAGCCGCGCCGCAGGACGGGCCGGGCCGCCGCGGCCCCGGTGGCGGCCGCGGCGGGGCCCGCGGGGAAGGGGGCGAGGGCCAGGGCGCCGCCCAGCGCGAGGCCGGCCGCGCCGAACTGCCGCCGGGTCGGGCCGGAGCCCTTGGCGCCTCTGTATGGTCTGTCCGCTGCTTCGGGTGCTCCGCTCATGGACCAGGCCCTTCTGAAAAATTCTTTCGGGATCTACCGAGTCGGGTGAAACTTCTCTGTCAGCGATGCCCCGTGTCAACACCCCCGCACCATGGCCGCCCCGTGAAGAATCTGACGCTGCATCAGAAAACCTCTTCCGTCGTCAGGCGCGCTGCGGCATCCTGCGCGCATGCAGACGGAGCTGAGCAAGAAACTGGGGATCGAGCACGCCGTCTTCGGCTTCACGCCGTTCCCTGCGGTGGCCGCGGCCATCAGCAGGGCCGGGGGCTTCGGCGTGCTCGGTGCGGTCCGCTACGCGGCACCCGACGAACTCAAACGCGACCTCGACTGGCTCGACGGCCATGTGGACGGCAGGCCCTACGGCCTCGACGTCGTCATGCCCGCCAAGAAGGTCGACGGCGTCACCGAGGCCGACATCGAGGCGATGATCCCGCCGGAGCACCGGAAGTTCGTCCAGGAGACCCTCGCCAAGTACGGCGTACCGGAACTCGCCGAGGGCGAGGCGTCCGGCTGGCGCATCACCGGCTGGATGGAACAGGTCGCCCGGAGCCAACTCGACGTCGCCTTCGACTACCCGATCAAACTCCTCGCCAACGCGCTCGGTTCACCGCCCGCCGACGTCATCGACCGCGCCCACCAGCACGACATCCTCGTCGCCGCCCTCGCGGGCAGCGCCCGGCACGCCCGCAAGCACGCCGACGCGGGCATCGACGTCGTCGTCGCGCAGGGCTACGAGGCCGGCGGCCACACCGGCGAGATCGCCTCCATGGTGCTCACCCCGGAGGCCGTGGAGGCCGTCGACCCGCTGCCGGTCCTGGCCGCGGGCGGCATCGGCAGCGGCCAGCAGGTCGCGGCGGCGCTCGCGCTCGGCGCGCAGGGTGTCTGGCTGGGCTCGGTATGGCTGACGACGACCGAGGCCGACATGCACTCGCCCGCCGTCACCCGCAAGCTGCTCGCCGCGGGCTCCGGCGACACCGTGCGCTCGCGCGCGCTGACCGGCAAGCCCGCGCGCCAGCTCCGTACGGAGTGGACGGACGCCTGGGACGACCCGGCCGGCCCCGGCCCGCTGCCGATGCCGCTGCAGGGCCTGCTCGTCGCCGAGGCCGTGTCCCGGATCCAGAAGTACGAGGTGGAGCCCCTGCTCGGGACGCCCGTCGGGCAGATCGTGGGGCGGATGAACGAGGAGCGCAGCGTCCAGGCCGTCTTCGACGATCTGACGCGCGGCTTCGAGAAGGCGATCGACCGCATCAACAAGATCGCAGGACGGTGAGTACGAGTATGAGCACACCCCCCAACAGCACACCCCCCAACGGCTTCTGGGCCCAGGCCGCCGCCGACCCCGACCGCACCGTCCTGATCGCCCCGGACGGCGAACCGTGGACGGCCGGCCGCCTGCACGCCGCCGCCAACCGGATGGTCCACGGCCTGCGTGCCGCAGGCCTGGAGCGCGGCGACGCCTTCGCCGTCGTGCTCCCCAACAGCGTCGAGTTCTTCACCGCCTACCTCGCCGCCTCCCAGGCCGGCTTCTACCTCGTGCCGGTCAACCACCACCTCGTAGGGCCGGAGATCGCGTGGATCGTCTCCGACTCCGGCGCCAAGGTGCTGATCGCGCACGAGCGGTTCGCCGACGCGGCCAGGTCCGCCGCCGACGAGGCGGGCCTGCCCGACAGCCACCGCTACGCGGTCGGGGACGTCGCGAGCTTCCGCCCGTACGCCGAACTCCTCGACGGGCAGAGCGAGTCGGCGCCCGAGGGCCGCACCCTCGGCTGGGTCATGAACTACACGTCCGGCACGACGGGCCGCCCCCGCGGCATCCGCCGACCGCTGTCCGGAAAGCTCCCCGAGGAGTCGTACCTCGGCGGGTTCCTCGGCATCTTCGGCGTCAAGCCGTACGACGACAACGTCCACCTGGTGTGCTCGCCGCTCTACCACACGGCCGTCCTCCAGTTCGCGGGTGCGTCCCTGCACATCGGGCATCCGCTCGTCCTGATGGACAAGTGGACGCCCGAGGAGATGCTCCGCCTCATCGACACCCACAAGTGCACGCACACCCACATGGTGCCGACCCAGTTCCACCGCCTGCTCGCGCTGCCGCAGGAGGTCAGGGACCGCTACGACGTGACGTCCATGCGGCACGCGATCCACGGCGCCGCGCCCTGCCCCGACCACGTCAAGCGGGCCATGATCGACTGGTGGGGGATGTGCGTCGAGGAGTACTACGCGGCCAGCGAGGGCGGCGGCGCGTTCGCGACGGCCGAGGACTGGCTGAAGAAGCCCGGGACGGTCGGAAAGCCGTGGCCCATCAGTGAGTTGGCGATCTACGACGACGACGGCAACAGGCTGCCCGCCGGTGAACTCGGCACCGTCTACCTCAAGATGAACACCGGCGGCTTCTCGTACCACAAGGACGAGGGCAAGACGAAGAAGAACCGCATCGGCGACTTCTTCACCGTCGGCGACCTCGGCGTGCTCGACGAGGACGGCTATCTCTTCCTGCGCGACCGCAAGATCGACATGATCATCTCGGGTGGTGTCAACATCTACCCCGCCGAGATCGAGTCCGCGCTCCTCACCCACCCCGCCGTCGCCGACGCCGCCGCGTTCGGCATCCCGCACGACGACTGGGGCGAGGAGGTCAAGGCGGTCGTCGAGGTCGCCGATGGCCGGGCGGCCGGTGACGCGCTCGCGGCCGAGATACTCGCCCACTGCGAGACCCAACTCGCGGGCTACAAGCGGCCCAAGAGCGTCGACTTCATCGAGACGATGCCCCGCGACCCCAACGGCAAGCTCTACAAGCGCCGCCTGCGCGACCCGTACTGGGAGGGGCGGACCCGGGCGGTCTGAGACCGCCCCGGCCCGCGTCCGTCAGTCGCGCACCCGCACCACCTTCAGGGCGGGCGACTTACGGATGTCCTTCTCGCAGAAGCGCTCCGTGACCCACTTCTTTTTCGCGAAGAGGTGGGTCTGGTCGCTGTAGTGCGGCGAGTTCGGGTTCGACGACTGGGAGTACGTGAGCAGGGTGCGCGCCACCGGGCACTGCCCGCCGTCCCAGCCGACGGCCTGGATGTAGCTCGACCCGGTCGTGACGTCGGTGTAGCCGCCGCCCGCGGCGTTCCACACCGGCTCGACCTTGTTCCACACACCGAGCGACTCCGTGCCTCCGTGCACCGGGACGCGCTCGCCGCCCCGCGTCACGAACTGGTGGTCGCCGAGCTTCGCGTCCAAGGGGATGTTCGCGGCCTTCAGCTCGGCCACCGCGTCGGCGAGCGCCGTCGCGAAACCGGGCGCCGCCGTGTTCAGTGTGTTCGGCGTGCGCACCGGGTCCGCGGCGGAGAACGGCACCTCCCACAGCTGGGCCGCCGGTACGGTCGCCGTCAGCTTCCGCCAGAACCGGTCGAAGAGCAGGGCGCCCCGGCTGTCGGTGTTCATGGCGCGGTCCCAGGCGCCGATCACGTCACAGGCCCGCGAGACGTCAACTAGCTTGCCGTCGCTGCCCGTTGCCGATCCGCCGGGCAGCGCCGCGCACGCCTTCGCGGTGTCGGCGGCCGTCAGATCGGCGGCGGGCACCCGGTCGGCGAACTGCTGCCGTTGCAGGTCCGCGACCGTCAGGCCGCCCTTGTCCGCCATCCCCGCGACGTCCTCGACGGCGCCGCGCGTCCGCATCGAGCGCTGCGTGCCGATGTTCCCGAAGACCCGCTCGTAGCCGGTGATCGGCTTGTCCGCGTTGGCGAGCCAGGCGCTGTCGTTGGAGTTCTCCGCGTACGGGGCGTCCTTCAGCGCCGGCATCTTCGACGGGCCGAAGATCCCCGCCTGCACGGCGTCCTTGTCCTTCCCGAGCCCACAGTCGCTCCTCGAACCGTCGAGGACGGCAACGCCCGAGGCCGGGTACGTCGCCTTGCCGAGCGGCGTCGAACAGCGTGCCGCCAGCTCGTCGGTGATCCTCGGCAGCACCTGCGACTGCGTGAACAGCGAATGACGGGAGGAGTCCGCCGCGATCGTGTTCACCCACGGCAGGCCCTGCGTGCGGCGCAGCGACGCGAGGACGCCGGCGGTCGAACGGGCCTTGCTGAAGCCGAGCGCGGTGTCGGAGGCGCGCAGATTGACCGCGTTGGGGTCGCCGAGGGCGTAGGCCGTCGTCGCGGTCCAGGGGAGCGGGAGCTGGGCGCCGAGGTTCGTGACGACCGGCCCGTAGCGGGTCCACCACTGGCTGCGGGTCACGTCGCCGCCGCCCTTCACGGGCACGGTCACGGACCGCTTCGTCATCCGCTCCTTCTTGCCGTCGACCACGTACGTCGTCGGGTCCGACGGGTCGAGGGTGAGCTGGTGGAGGTTGAGCGTGACGCCCGTCGCGACCGTGTGGCTCCACGCGACGTGCGCGTTGTGGCCGATGGAGATGCCGGTGGTGCCGAGCAACGAGCCGCCCATGACGTTGAGTTCGCCGGGGATCGTCTGCTGCGACTGCCAGAAGCGGCGTCCGCCCTGCCACGGGTAGTGCGGGTTGCCGAGCAGCAGGCCGCGCTTGTTGGCCGTGGTCGCGCCGCTGAACGCCACCGCGTTCGACCCCATGTCGGAGTCGTCCTGGGCGAACAGTTCGCGGGCCGCTTCGGCAGCATCGGCCGTGTCGGGCCGCGCCTGCGCGGCCCCGGCGGCGGGCGGCTGCGCGGCCGTGATGCCCTCGATGCCGCGCCCCTGCCCGCCGAGCACCGCGATCGCGAAACCGCGCGTGGCCACGTCGAGCGAGGTCACCGGCTGCACCCAGTCCGCGCCCTTGCACGCTGGGTCGGTGATCCGGTTCTGCTTCAGCCACGCGTTGTACCCGGCGGCCCAGCCGCGCATCGCGTCCTTGACGTCGCGGCTCGGACCCTCGGGCGCGGGGACGCCGAGCAGCTTCTCCACGGTGCGCGCCTCGCGAACACCCTTGAAATACAAGTCACTTGAGAGGTTCTTCGTCGCCGACGACAACGAGCCGTCGGGCGCCGCGTCGGGTCCGAAGACCCGCGAACGCTCGCCGCGCAGCGTCACGAACCCGTCGGCGAGCGTGCACACCTGATCCTGGGCCTGCGCCCACCCCGTACCGAAACCGAGGTTCGCGTAGTCCTTGGCGACGATGTGCGGGATCCCGTACTCGGTGTAGCGGATGGTGGCGGACAGGCCCCCGCCGTGCGGGCGGCTGTCACGGTCGGCCGCGGCGGACGGCACCGAGGCGGTGCCGCTGAGCGCGGTCAACAGGGCGACCCCGAGGGCCGCGAGGCGTCTGTGTCCCGGGCGTGTGCGCATCGTGCTCCCAACTGCGGTACCGGCAGAGGTGGTTGAGCTGGATGGGGCGCCGTTGAGCGTACCAATCGCCCTGGTGCGACCCTGCCGGAGCGCCATGGCGCACCGATGCCGGGCCGAGGCCCGCGCGGTGCAGACGGAGCCGCCCCGCCATGCGATGCTGACCTTCACAAAACATCCATAATGACTCCCTACGGTGAGGGTGTTTCGAGTGCGTCTGATGCGTCTGACAGGCCGGGCCCGAGAGCACGCACAACTCGATCGCCTTCTCGCCGAACTGCGCCGGGGACTGAGCGGCGTGGTGGTGCTGCGGGGCGACGCCGGTATCGGCAAGACCGCGCTGCTCGACCATGTGACCGGTGAGGCCGCCGATCTGCGAGTGCTGCGGGTGGCAGGCGTCGAGGCGGAGGCGGGCTTCGCGTTCGCGGCGCTGCACCGCCTGCTCGTGCCGTTCCTGGACGACCTCAAACAACCCGGCGTACTGCCGCAGGCCCAGCACCAGGCGCTGCGGGTGGCCTGCGGCCTGGCCGACGGGCCGCCCGCGGACCGGTTCCTCGTCGGGCTCGCGGTCCTCACCGTGCTCGCCGAGGCCGCGAAGCAACGCCCCCTGCTGGCCTGCGTCGACGACCTCCAATGGCTGGACCGGGACTCCTTCGACGTCCTCGCCTTCGTCGGGCGCCGACTGCACGCCGAGAGCGTCGGTCTCGTCCTCGCCGCCCGCACCGGGGCCGACACCCCCGCGGGCCTGCCGGTCACCGAGGTGACCGGCCTGGCGGAGCCCGAGGCACTGGAACTGCTGCGTTCGGTGGCCGTCGGCCCGCTGGACACCAGGGTCGGCCTGCGGATCGTGGCGGCGACCGGCGGCAACCCGCTGGCCCTGACCGATCTCGGCCGTGAACTGTCCGAAGGGCAGCTCTCCGGGGTGTGCGCGCTGCCCGAGCCGCTCCCCGCGGGCAGCGCCCTGGAGGAGCACTACCTGCGCCAGGTACGCGGACTGCCGGAGGCGACCCGCACCTGGCTGCTGCTCGCGGCGGCCGAACCGGCCGGCACCACGGAGTACATAGCGGCCGCCGCAGCGACGCTCGGGATCGGCCCGGACGCCTGCGGGCCGGCCGAGTCCGCGCGGCTCGTGGTGCTGCGCGCCGGCGTCGAGTTCCGGCACCCGCTGGTGCGTTCGGCGGTGTACGCGGGCGCCACCAGCGTCGACCGGCGCAGGGCGCACCATGCGCTCGCCGAGGCCACCGACCGCCCGGACGACAGCGACCGGCGTGCCTGGCACCGCGCCGCGGCCGCACCCGGACCCGACGCGGCCGTCGCCGACCAGGTGGAGCGGGCGGCCGACCTGGCCGGGGCGCGCGGCGGCCACGCGGCCCGGGCCACCTTCCTGACCCGGGCGGCCGAGCTGACCCCGCAGGACGCCGGACGCGCCGCGAGGCTGCTCGCGGCGGCCGAGGCCGCGTTCACGGCCGGTGCGCCGCTCCAGGCAAAGGTGCTGCTGGACACCGTCGACATCGGCCTGCTGGACGGTGTGGCGCAGGGCCGCGCCCTTCTGGTGCGCGCCGGAGCGCTCAACGGACTGGGCGAGCCCGATTCGCACGCCAGGGCGGCGGCCCTGTGCCTGTCCGCGTCGGCCGCTGTCGGAACCCGGGCCCCCGAGCTGACCCGCGAGGCGCTACTGCGCGCCGCCCAGTGGACGCTGACCGCGCGGCACAGGGCGCCGGCGACGACGGCCGCCGAGATCGCGAAGGCGGTACTGACACGGGCCCCTGCCCTCGGCCCCGCGGCGCCCCTGGACCACCTCCTGAACGGATTCGCCGTCCTGGCCACCGACGGCTACGTGCGGGCGGTTCCCCGTCTGCGCAAGGCCCTCGACGCGCTGTTGGCACCCGACACCCCGGACGAGGTGATCCTGCGCGGCTACCAGTTGGGCGTCTGGTACTCCACCCTCGTCTGGGACCACGAGGCCCGCGGCCGATTACTCCGGCGCGCCGATGCCGTCGCCCGCCGCAGCGGAGCCCTCTGGCACCTCGACGGCATCCTGTTGTGCGCCGCCATGGCCGAGACCACGCTCGGCCACCTCGCCGCGGCCGAGAGCCTGGTGGCCGAGAACCAGCAGATCCGTACGGCGATGGGCCTGAGCGCGGCGCAGGGCCAGATCTGCCGGAATCCGGAGCTGCTCGCCTGGCACGCGGTGGGCGACACGGTCGAGGACGAGCTCCGCCGCTCACTGACGACGGCGGGCGACCTCGGCAACGGTGCGATGGAGTCCCTCGCGCAGAGCGGAACGGTGGTCCTGGCGCTCGGCGGCGGCGACTACGCCAAGGCCCGGCCCGTCGCACGCGAACTGGTCCGTCACGATGTGCTCGGGCTGCACTCCCGGCTCCTGCCGTCCGTCATCGAAGTGGGTGTCCGCAGCGGTGACCGGGCCCTGGCCAGCAGCACCTTGAGCACGCTCACGGACCGCGCCACGGCGGCCGGCACCCCCTGGGCGCTGGGCGTGCTGGCGCGCTCCCGCGCCCTGCTCGCTCCGGCGGACGGCGCCGAGCCGTCCTACCGCCGCGCCGTCGAGCTGCTGTCCGGCGCGGACACGCACGCGGACCTGGCCGTCGCGCACCTGCTCTACGGCGAGTGGCTGCGCAGGTGCAAGCGCCGCAAGGACGCCCGGGTACAACTGCGGGCCGCCCTGGCCCTGTTCCGCGACATGCGGGCCGCGGCCTACGTGGACCGCGCCGCCCGCGAACTGGAGGCCACCGGAGAGCGCCCCGGCCCGGCCCGGACCGGCACCACGAACCCGCTGACCCCGCAGGAACGGGCCATCGCCAAGCTCGCCGGAGACGGTGCGACCAACGCCGAGATCGCCGCCCAGCTGTTCATCAGCGCCAACACGGTCGACTACCACCTGCGCAAGGTGTTCCGAAAGCTGGACGTGACATCACGGCGCCAGCTCGGCCGGACACGCCCCTGAGGGACCCCCTCAGGACTACGTGTCGCTCGTGGTTCGCGCGCCCCCGCCGCCGGTGAACGATCGGGCTCCCGCACATCCCCCGCGACCGGGAGGCCTCGCATGCCCTTCGTCACCGCAGCCGACGGAACCCGGATCCACTACAAGGACTGGGGCACCGGCCGCCCGGTCGTCCTCAGCCACGGCTGGCCGCTGCACGCCGACAGCTGGGAGGCCCAGCAACTCTTCCTGGCCACCCACGGATTCCGGGCCATCGCCCACGACCGGCGTGGCCACGGCCGCTCAGACCAGCCGTGGCACGGCAACGAAATGAACACGTACGCCGACGACCTCGCCACCCTCGTCGACACCCTCGACCTGCGGGACGTCACCCTCGTCGGCTTCTCCACCGGTGGCGGCGAGGTCGCACGCTACATCGCCCGGCACGGCACCGCCCGCCTCGCCCAACTCGTCCTGGTCTCCGCGGTGCCGCCCTTCATGCTCAAGACGGCCGACAACCCGGGCGGCGTCCCGGTCGAGGCGTTCGACGCGATCCGCGCCGGTTCCCTCGCCGACCGCTCGCAGCTGTACCGCGATCTGGCCGACGGCCCGTTCTTCGGCAACAACCGGCCCGGAGCGGACGTCTCCGCGGGCATCCGCGACGCGTTCTGGCGCCAGGGCCTGCAGGCCGGTCACCGGGGTGCCTACGAGTGCGTCGCCGCCTTCTCCGCCACCGACTTCCGCCCCGACCTGGACGCCGTCGACGTGCCGACACTCGTCATCCACGGCGACGACGACCAGGTCGTGCCGTTCGACGTCGGCGGCAAGGCATCCGCGGCCCGGATCAAGAACGCGACGCTGAAGGTCTACCCGGGCGCTCCGCACGGCATCACGGACACGCACAAGGAGCAACTGAACGCCGACCTCCTGGACTTCCTCAACTCCTGACCGTCACCGGTCCCGAAACCGAGAGGAACACCCATGAATCCCGGACACCACCCCCGCCGCCGCGTCCTCGGCGGGCTGCTCGCGACGGGCGGCGCGCTCACCCTCGGCGCCGCCGCCACCGCGCCGGCCACGGCCGGCACCGGCAAGGGAAACGGCGGCAGACCGACCGTCGTCCTCGTCCACGGAGTGTTCGCCGACGCCTCCGGCTGGAACGCCGTCACCTCCCGACTGCTGCGGGCCGGCTTCCCGGTCATCGCCCCCGCCAACCCGCTGCGGGACCTCGCGAGCGACGCGGCGTACGTCCGCAGCGTGATCGACACGATCCCCGGCCCGATGATCCTCGTCGGGCACTCCTACGGCGGCGAGGTCATCACCAACGCCGGACGCGGACACGACAGGGTCAAGGCACTCGTCTACGTCGCCGCCTTCGCGCCCGACGAGGGCGAGAACGCGCTGGGCCTGGCGAGCAAGTTCCCCGGCAGCCGCCTGGAGCCCGCACTCGTGCCCCGCCCCTACCCGATCCCGGGCGCGACGGAGCCCGGCCTGGACGGCTACATCGACCCCGCGAAGTTCCACGACGTCTTCGCCCAGGACCTGCCGCGCGCGCAGACCGACGTCATGGCGACGGCCCAACGCCCGGGCAGCATCGGCGGGTTGAGCGGCCTCAGCGGCGTACCGGCCTGGAAGTCCCTGCCGTCCTGGTACGTCGTCGCGACCGCCGACCGGGTCATCCCGGCCGCCGCGCAGCGCTTCATGGCCGAGCGGGCCAAGAGCACGGTCGTCGTGGCGGAGAAGGCCTCGCACGTCGTGATGATGTCCCGCCCCGACACCGTCGTCCGCCACATCGAGGCCGCATACCGCGCCACCCGCTGACCTGAGCAAGGAGGAGTCATGAGCGCCCCCGACACCATCGTCCTGATCCACGGCTTCTGGGTGACCCCGAGGAGCTGGGAGCACTGGATCACCCACTACGAGAAGCGCGGATTCCGCGTCCTCGCGCCCGCCTACCCGGGGTTCGAGGCCGAGGTCGAATCGCTCAACGCCGACACCGGGCCGATCGAGAAGGTCACCGTCCCGCAGATCGTCGAGAGCCTGGAGACCCTGGTCAGCGGCCTCGACAAGCCCCCCGTCCTCATCGGTCACTCCGCCGGCGGTGTGTTCGTGCAGCTGCTGCTCGACCGGGGCCACGGCGCCGCGGGCGTGGCCATCTGCTCCGCACCGACGGAGGGCGTCGCCGTGCTGCCGCTCAGCCAGCTCAAGTCCGCCTTCCCGGTGCTGAAGAACCCCGCCAACCGGCACCGCGCGGTCGGCCTGACCTTCGAGCAGTGGCACTACGCCTTCACCAACACGTTCCCGCAGGAGGAGTCCAGGGCGCTGTACGAGCGGTACGCGGTCCCCGCATCCGGCGGCATCTTCTGGGACAGCGCCCTGGCCACGCTGCGCCCCGGCCACCAGAGCACACACGTCGACTACCACAACGACACCCGCGCCCCGCTGCTGTTCATGTCCGCGGAGCACGACCACCTGATGCCGCCCAAGGTGCAGCAGTCCAACGCCCGCCACTACAAGTCGAGCGCGCTCACCGAGATCAGGGAGTACCCCGGCATGCCGCACCTGCTGCCCGCCGCACCCGGCTGGGAGGCCGTCGCCGACGACGCCCTCGACTGGGCCGTCTCGCACGCCCGGTAGCCCGTACGCCGGGGATCCCGCGGATCCCCGGCGAACACCTCCTTGACCCGGCCCCCGCCACCCCGCAGGATCACGCCATGACGAGGTCACCCGCAGCCCAGGCCGCCAGCAGCAGCGTCGACGGAGTCCTGCGCCGCAGCGCTCGCCGCACCCCGGCGCGCGTCGCCCTGCGCTACGGGCCGCGCGCATGGACGTACGAGCAACTGGACGACGCCGTGTCCCGCGCGGCCGGGGCCCTGCGCGCCGAAGGCCTCGCGGCGGGCGACCGGGTCGGCGCCTACGGGCACAACTCGGACGCGTACCTGATCGGGTTCCTGGCCTGCGCCCGCGCCGGGCTCGTGCACGTCCCCGTCAACCAGAACCTGACCGGCGACGACCTCGCGTACATCGTGGGCCAGTCCGGCGCCTCGCTCGTCCTCGCCGATCCCGACATCGCCGACCGGCTCCCCGGCGACGTACCGGTGCTGCCGCTGCGCGACGCCGACGACACGCTGCTCACGCGGCTCGCGGCGAGCGCGCCGTGGGACGGGGAGTCGCCGGGCGCCGACGACCTGGCGCAGCTGCTCTACACGTCGGGGACCACCGCACTCCCCAAGGGCGCCCGCATGACGCACCGCGCGCTCGTGCACGAGTACGTGAGCGCCATCCACGCGCTCGACCTCAAGGAGACGGACCGGCCGGTGCACGCGCTGCCGCTGTACCACTCGGCGCAGATGCACGTGTTCCTGCTGCCGTACCTGGCGGTGGGCGCCACGAACACGATCCTCGACGCGCCGGCCGCCGGTCCGGTCTTCGACCTGGTAGAGGCGGGGGAGGCGGACAGCCTGTTCGCGCCGCCGACGGTGTGGATCGGCCTCTCCCAGCACCCGGAGTTCGCCGACCGCGACCTGAGCGGCCTGCGCAAGGCGTACTACGGCGCCTCGATCATGCCGGTCCCGGTGCTGGAGCGGCTGCGGGCCCGGCTTCCCGGGCTCGCCTTCTACAACTGCTTCGGGCAGAGCGAGATCGGGCCGCTCGCCACCGTCCTCGGGCCCGACGAGCACGAGGGGCGGATGGACTCGTGCGGGCGGCCGGTGCTGTTCGTCGAGGCGAAGATCGTCGACGACGAGGGCAAGGACGTGCCCGACGGCACACCCGGCGAGGTCGTCTACCGCTCCCCGCAGCTGTGCGACGGCTACTGGGACAAGCCGGAGGAGACCGAACAGGCCTTCCGGGACGGCTGGTTCAGGTCCGGCGACCTCGCGGTGCGCGACAGCGAGGGCTACTTCACCGTCGTCGACCGGGTGAAGGACGTCATCAACTCCGGCGGCGTGCTCGTCGCCTCGCGCCAGGTCGAGGACGCCCTCTACACCCACCCGGCGGTCGCCGAGACGGCCGTCGTCGGGCTGCCCGACGAGCGGTGGATCGAGGCGGTCACGGCGGTCGTGGTGCGCGGCGACGCGGGCGTCACCGAGGAGGAGCTGATCGCCCACGCGCGCGACCAGCTCGCCCATTTCAAGGCACCCAAGAGGGTCGTCTTCGTGGACGAACTGCCGCGCAACGCCTCCGGCAAGATCCTCAAGCGGGAGCTGCGGGACCGGTTCACGGAAACTCCCTAGGCCGCCCGTGCAAGCGACCCCGTCGACTTTCGGGCAGGGGCGAAACAACTTCCTCCGCATGGGCACCACGCCGTTTTCTGGACCCACCTCAAGCAGGACACGAAACGAGGAGGGTTCGTATGAGCAGGATTCGTATGGGGCTTGTCGGCGCCGTCGCGCTCGGGACGGCGGCGTTCGCCCTTCCGGCAGGGGGCGCGCAGGCCGTGTCCGACGGTTCCCCGCAGAGCTCGACGACGGCGCCGGCGCGGTCGGCCGACGCGCAGCAGACCTGCTGGGACGATGTCATCAGGGTCGACGGCGGAGTCATGAAGTACGAGGAGTGCGACAAGGGCTCCCTGCGCAGGGTGACCGGTTCCGTGAACGACACCAAGAACAACAACAAGTGCGTGCGGGGCAAGATCCGCTTCGTGCCGTCCGGTCCCACGCACATCCACAAGGACTGCGGCGGCAAGGTGAAGAAGTTCAACACCAGGTGGCAGGAGGCGAGTAACGCGAAGGTGACGCTCGCCTGAGGGCCGCCAGGCTCCTGAGCCGTGGCGATGTGCCCCGGCCGGACGTCCGGCCGGGGCACACGCCTACGCCTGCCGCAGATCCACGATCCGCTTGATCTTCCCCACCGACCGCTCCAGGGACTCCGGCTCGACGATCTCCACGGACACCGTCACTCCCACCCCGTCCTTCATCCCGGCGGCGATGGCCCGCGCCGCCGCCTCCCGGTCCCCGGGTGTCGCGTCGGGGCGGGCCTCGGCGCGCACCGTGAGCGCGTCCATGCGGCCCTCGCGGGTGAGGCGAAGCTGGAAGTGCGGCGCGACGCCGGGCGTGCGCAGCACGATCTCCTCGACCTGCGTGGGGAACAGGTTCACGCCCCGCAGGATCACCATGTCGTCGCTGCGCCCGGTGATCTTCTCCATGCGCCGGAACGCGGGACGGGCCGTCCCCGGCAGCAGCCGGGTCAAATCCCGCGTCCGGTACCGGATCACCGGCATCGCCTGCTTGGTCAGCGAGGTGAAGACCAGCTCGCCGTGCTCGCCCTCCGGCAGCACCTCACCCGTGATCGGGTCGACGATCTCCGGATAGAACTGGTCCTCCCAGATGTGCAGCCCGTCCTTGGTCTCCACGGCTTCCTGAGCCACGCCGGGCCCCATGACCTCCGACAATCCGTAGATGTCGACCGCGTCGATCCCGGCCCGCTCCTCGATCTCGCGCCGCATCTCCTCGGTCCACGGCTCCGCGCCGAAGATGCCGACCTTCAGGGAGCTGGTGCGCGCGTCCACGCCCTGGCGCTCGAACTCGTCGAGGAGCGTGAGCATGTACGAGGGCGTCACCATGATGATCTCGGGCTTCAGGTCCTGGATCAGCCGCACCTGCCGCGACGTCATGCCACCGGACGCCGGGATCACCGTGCACCCGAGCCGCTCCGCCCCGTAGTGCGCGCCGAGCCCGCCGGTGAACAGGCCGTACCCGTACGCCACATGGACCTTGTGCCCCGGCCGGCCGCCCGCCGCGCGGATCGCCCGCGCCACCATGTCCGACCACATCGACAGGTCGGCCTCGGTGTACCCGACGACCGTGGGCAGCCCGGTCGTACCGCTCGACGCGTGCAGCCGCCGCACCTCGGACTGCTCCACCGCGAACATCCCGAAGGGATAGTTGTCCCGCAGATCCGCCTTCGTCGTGAACGGGAAGCGTCCCAGGTCCGCCAAGGTGCGGCAGTCCTCGGGCCGCACACCCGCCTTGTCGAACGCCTCGCGGTAGAACGGCACCCGCTCGTACACCCGCCGCAGCGTCCCGCGCAGCCGCTCCAGCTGCAGCGCGCGCAGCTCGTCCGCGCCGAGCAGCTCGCCCTCGTCCCGCCAGTCCGTCGCCATCGACGCCATCGCACGCTCTCCCGAAACTCCCGACCGATCATTCGGTTGCCCTGCTGTCGATCAGTAATTCAAGGAGTGACCGCGGTCGTCAAGAGATGCGACGCCCCGGTTCCGGTGTCAGCGACTGACAGGGGGCGCCCAGACGTACGGCGTAGTGGTCCCGAGCACCACGAACCCCAGGCGCTCCAGGATCGGCCGGCTGTACGAGGAGGCGTCCACCTGGACGTACGGGAATCCGCGCTCGGCGGCGACGCGGGCCCGGAAGGCGACGAGCGAGCGGTAGATCCCGCGGCCCCGCCACCCGGGGACCGTCCCGCCGCCCCACAGGCTCGCGAAGGCCGTCCCCGGGTGCAGCTCCAGACGGGCGGCGCTCACCGGCTCGTCGCCGTGCAGCGCCACGACCGCGGGCACGGTGGCCGGGTCCTGGGCGAGCTGGGCCCGCAGCTGGTGGCCGATGGCCGAGCGGCCGGAGTCAAAGGCAAGACCGTGCACCCGCCCCACCAGCTCGATCCCCGCCTCGTCGGTGACGGGGAGCAGCCGGATGCCCGCCGGGGGCGCGGCGCCGTGGGGGAGCGCGGCCGTCTCCGCCGCGAGCAGGGTCTCCGGCTCCTCCGGCACGAACCCGGCGGCCGTGAGCCGGTAGGGGAGGTCGGCCGGGCGGTCGTGCGCGTACGTCTTCCACTCGAAGGCCCGGCCGAGCCCGGCGAAGAAGCGCACCTGCCCGGCGATCGCCGCGTCGGCGGTCCGCTCGTCGAGGTCCGACCAGAGCACCCCGTTCCAGCCCGCCGCCGGGCCCACGTGGCGCACCACGTCCCCGGCCCGCTCGACCCGGGCCCCGGCCTCCTCGGGCCGCGCCCCGCGCCGCAGCTGCTCGTCGAACAGGTCCCGTACCGCCGCATGATCCATGCGGGAACTCCAGCACCGGGGGAGGGCGGCGGCAACCGAAAATTCCCGCCGCGCGGCAGAACACCCTTGCTATGGTGCGCCGATGACCACGATCAAGAAGGTCCAGATCACCTTCGACTGCGCCGAGCCCGTTCGCGTCGCCCGCTTCTGGTGCGAGGTGCTCGGCTACGTCATGCCGCCCGGGGCCGACGAGGACGAGGCCTGGTCCGCCGCCGCCGATCCCGAGGGGGAGGGACCGCGCCTGTTCTTCCAGCGCGTCCCCGAGGGGAAGGCCGTCAAGAACCGGGTGCACATCGACGTACGGGCCGGGACCGGGCTCGTCGGCGACGAGCGCCTCGCGGTGCTCGAAGCCGAGGCCGAGCGCCTCTACAAGCTCGGTGCCACGCACGTACTGACGCAGCGCGCCGACGACGAGAACGAGTCCTGCATCACGCTCCAGGACATCGAGGGAAACGAGTTCTGCCTCGACTGAGCCCGCCCGCGGAAGGCGGCCTACGCGTCCCCCTCCGCCGCCACCTGCCGCGCCCACCGGTAGTCCGCCTTCCCGCTCGGCGAGCGCTGGATGGTGTCCGTCACCACCAGCTGCCGGGGGATCTTGTATCCGGCGAGGTGGCTGCGGCAGTGTGTCTGGACGGTGTCCAGGGTCAGCTCGTCGGCGCCGTCCATGAGCTGGACGACGGCCGCCACATGGTTGCCCCACTTCTCGTCCGGCACACCGGCCACCAGCGCGTCGTAGATGTCGGGGTGGGACTTGAGGGCCTGCTCGACCTCCTCCGGGTACACCTTCTCGCCGCCCGTGTTGATGCACTGCGAGCCGCGTCCGAGGACCGTGACGATGCCCTGCTCGTCGACCGTCGCCATGTCACCGAGCAGCACCCAGCGCTCGTCGCCCTTCTGGAAGAACGTCTCGGCGGTCTTCACGGGGTCGTTGTAGTAGCCGAGCGGGACGTGTCCGCGCTGCGCGATCCGGCCCACCTCGCCGACCGCGACCGGCTCGTACGTCGCCGGATCCACCACCTGTGTACGGGAGTTGACCTGGACGTGGAAGCCGGAGCCCGCGCCCGAGTCGGCCGTCGCCGTGCCGTTGAAGCCGGACTCGGACGAGCCGAAGTTGTTGAGCAGCATGGTGTTCGGCACCAGCTCCTGGAACTGGGCGCGCACCGTGTCCGACATGATCGCGCCCGAGGACGAGACACTGAACATCGACGAGCAGTCCGTGCCCTTGAGCGGGCCCTTGAGCGCGTCGATGAGCGGTCGCAGCATCGCGTCGCCCACCAGGGACATGCTCGTCACCTTCTCCTTCTCGATGGTGCGCAGCACCTCCTCCGGCGCGAACTTGCGGTGGATGACCACGCGCTGGCCGAAGTTGAAGCCGATGAACGCGGTGAGCGTCGAGGTGCCGTGCATCAGCGGGGGAGTCGGGAAGAACGTGATGCCGTCGCCGCCCGCCGCCACCCGCTCGGCCAGCTCCTCGGGCCGTGACACGGGTTCGCCCGTGGGCGCGCCGCCGCCCAACCCCGCGAAGAACAGGTCCTCCTGACGCCACATCACGCCCTTCGGCATGCCCGTCGTGCCGCCGGTGTAGATGATGAACTGGTCGTCGGGGGAGCGCGGCGCGAAGCCCCGCTCTGCGGAGGACTGCCCGGTCGCCTCCTCGAACTCCACCGCCTTCAGCGGTGGCGCGTCCACCTCCGGAGCGCCCACCCGCACCAGATGCCGCAGCTTCTCGGCGCGCGGCAGCGCCGCCGCCACGCGCGGCGTGAACTCCGCGTCGAACACGAGAGCCGCGAGATCGGCGTCCTGGTAGAGGTAGGCCAACTCCTCCTCCACGTACCGGTAGTTCACGTTCACCGGGACGATCCGCGCCTTGAGGCAGCCGAGCGCCGTCTGCAGGTACTCGACGCTGTTGTAGAGGTGCAGGCCCAGGTGCTCGCCGGGGCGGATCCCCGCCGCGATCAGGTGGTGCGCGACCCGGTTGGCCGCCGCGTCCAGCTGGGCGTACGTGAGCCGGCGCTCCGCGCCCGTACCGGGATGATCCACGTAGACGAGCGCCTCGCGGTCCGGGACCACGTCGACGACCGACTCGAACAGGTCGGCAAGGTTGTACTCCACCGCGCTCCTCCTGATCCAGATGATCCAGGGCCGGATGTCTCCCGGGCGCCTCCTGGCCGTCATCAGAACAGAACGGGGAGTAAGGGGGAAGGGTCCCCGCACAAGAAAACTGACTGAGTGTCAGAAAACTCTTGAACTGGCACGTGCGCTACTGCAACCTGTTCCAGGTCCGAGGCTGCGGCTGACTGGAGGACCCCTCATGGGTGGGACCGAACATCTCGACGTCCGGCGCGAGGGCGCCACGCTCGTACTCACGCTCAACAGGCCCGAGGCCAAGAACGCGCTGTCCCTGCCGATGCTCGTCGGCCTCTACGACGGGTGGCTGGAGGCGGACGCGGACGACTCGATCCGCTCCGTCGTGCTCACCGGGGCGGGTGGTGTGTTCTGCGCCGGCATGGACCTCAAGGCACTCGCGGGCAAGGGGATGGAGGGCGAGCAGTACCGGGACCGGCTCCAGGCCGACCCCGATCTGCACTGGAAGGCGATGCTGCGCCACCACCGGCCGCGCAAACCCGTCATCGCCGCCGTCGAGGGGCACTGCGTCGCGGGCGGCACCGAGATCCTCCAGGGCACGGACATCCGGGTGGCGGGGGAGTCGGCGACGTTCGGCCTCTTCGAGGTCAAGCGCGGCCTGTTCCCCATCGGCGGCTCGACGGTCCGGCTGCCGCGCCAGGTCCCCCGCACCCACGCCCTGGAGATGCTGCTCACCGGGCGCCCCTACCCGGCGCCCGAGGCGGCGGCGATCGGGCTCGTCGGACGCGTGGTGCCCGACGGTACGGCGCTCGACACCGCCCTGGAGATCGCCGAACAGATCAACGCCTGCGGCCCGTTGGCCGTCGAGGCGGTCAAGGCCTCCGTCTACGAGACCGCCGAGATGACCGAAACGGACGGTCTGGCCTCGGAGTTGAAGCGCGGCTGGCCCATCTTCGACACCGCCGACGCGAAGGAGGGCGCCCGCGCGTTCGCGGAGAAGCGGCCCGCCGAGTTCCGGCGCGCATGAGGTCCGCGACCGTGCCGTTCCGTCCCGTACGCCCATACGTCAAGGAGGCCTCATGACATCCACCGCCCAACCCGAGGTGCTGCGCGCGCCGTTGGTCGTGGAGTTCCCGTTCACCCGCTCCCTCGGCCCCGTCCAGTCGGCCTTCCTCAGTGGTCTGCGCGACCGCACCGTCCTCGGCGTGCGGACCGGCGACGGGAGGGTCATGGTGCCGCCCGTCGAGTACGACCCCGTGACCGCCGAGGAGATCCGCGACCTCGTCGAGGTCGGCGCCACCGGCACCGTCACCACCTGGGCCTGGAACCCCGAGGCGCGGCGCGGCCAGCCCCTCGACACACCGTTCGCCTGGGTCCTGGTCAAGCTCGACGGCGCCGACACCGCCCTGCTGCACGCACTCGACGTCGCAGGCCCCGAAGCCGTGCACACGGGCATGCGCGTCCGCGTCCGCTGGGCCGAGGAGCGCGAGGGCGCCATCACGGACATCGCGTGCTTCGAACCCTACGAAGGCGATGACGCGCCCTCCCAACTCGTGGCGCACAGCGGCGAGTTCGAGGACGCCGTCACCGGCATCGTCGCCCCCGCACGCCTCGACTACACGTACAGCCCAGGCGGCGCCCAGACCCGGTACATCAACGCCCTCGCCGAGAACCGCACCGTCGGTGAACGCTGCCCCTCCTGCCACAAGGTCTACGTCCCGCCCCGCGGCGCCTGCCCCACCTGCGGCGTCGCCACCACGGACCAGGTCGAGGTCGGCCCCGGCGGCACCGTCACCACGTACTGCATCGTGAACATCAAGGCCAAGAACCTCGATATCAAAGTCCCTTACGTCTACGCGCACATCGCCCTCGACGGCGCCGACCTCGCCCTGCACGGCCGCATCGGCGGCATCCCGTACGACCAGGTGCGGATGGGCCTGCGCGTCGAGCCCGTGTGGACGGAGGGCGGGCGCTATCCGGACCACTACCGGCCCACCGGTGAACCCGACGCCGATTACGAGACCTACAGGGAGATGATCTGATGCGGCCGCCGATCCGGGACATCGCCGTCGTCGCCTTCGGGCAGACCGACCACACACGTACCTCCGACGAACAGTCGGAGGTCGAGATGCTGATGCCCGTCCTGCACCAGGTCCTCGCCAGTACCGGCCTGAAGACCAGTGACATCGGGTTCACCTGCTCGGGATCGAGCGACTACCTCGCCGGGCGCGCCTTCTCGTTCACCATGGCGCTCGACGGCGTCGGCGCCTGGCCGCCGATCTCCGAGTCGCACGTCGAGATGGACGGCGCGTGGGCCCTGTACGAGGCGTGGACCAAGCTCCTGACCGGCGAGGCCGACACCGCGCTCGTCTACTCCTACGGCAAGTCCTCACCGGGCTCCGTACGCGACGTCCTGACGCGGCAGCTCGACCCGTACTACGTCGCCCCGCTGTGGCCCGACTCCGTCGCGCTAGCCGCCCTCCAGGCACAGGCGCTGATCGACGAGGGACACACCGACGAGCCCGCGCTCGCCGGGGTCGCCGCCCGCAGCCGTGAGTCCGCCACCGGCAATCCGCACGCCCAGCTGCGCGGCAGCGTGCCGCACGGCGATTACGTCGTAAATCCGCTGCGGACCGGGGACTGCCCGCCGATCGGCGACGGCGCCGCCGCCGTCATCCTCGCCGCGGGCGACCGTGCCAGGGAACTGTGCGAGCGGCCCGCCTGGATCCGCGGCATCGACCACCGCATCGAGGCCCACAGCCTCGGCGTCCGTGATCTCACCGACTCGCCCTCCGCGCGCCTCGCCGCCGAGAACGCCGGGGCCTTCGAACGGCCCGTGGACACCGCCGAGTTGCACGCCCCGTTCACCTCGCAGGAGGTCGTGCTGCGCCGCGCCCTGCGGCTCGGCGACGACGTCGACATCAACCCCTCCGGGGGCGCGCTCGCCGCCAACCCGGTGATGGCCGCCGGACTCATCCGCATCGGCGAGGCCGCCGCCCGCATCCACGCGGGGGGCTCCGACCGGGCGCTCGCCCACGCTACCTCCGGGCCCTGCCTCCAGCAGAACCTGGTCGCCGTACTCGAAGGGGAGGACCAGCGATGAGCAAGGCCGTGAACAAGGAGCCGGTGGCGGTCGTCGGGATCGGCCAGACCAAGCACGTCGCCGCACGCCGGGACGTCTCCATCGCCGGACTCGTCCGCGAGGCGGCCCAACGCGCCCTCGAAGACGCCGAGTTGACCTGGGCCGACATCGACGCCGTCGTCATCGGCAAGGCGCCCGACTTCTTCGAGGGCGTCATGATGCCGGAGCTGTACCTCGCCGACGCGCTCGGCGCCGTCGGCAAGCCGATGCTCCGCGTGCACACCGCCGGATCCGTCGGCGGCTCCACGGCGCTCGTCGCCGCCAACCTCGTCGCGGCCCGCGTCCACGGCACCGTACTGACCCTCGCCTTCGAGAAGCAGTCGGAGTCGAACGCGATGTGGGGCCTGTCCCTCCCCATCCCGTTCCAGCAGCCCCTGCTCGCGGGTGCGGGCGGCTTCTTCGCCCCGCACGTGCGCGCCTACATGCGCCGCACCGGCGCCCCCGACACCGTGGGCTCCGTCGTCGCCTACAAGGACCGCCGCAACGCGCTGAAGAACCCCTACGCCCACCTCCACGAGCACGACATCACCCTGGAGAAGGTGCAGGCGGCGCCCATGCTCTGGGACCCCATCCGCTACTCCGAGACCTGCCCGTCCTCCGACGGCGCCTGCGCCATGATCCTCACCGACCGCGCGGGCGCGGAGCGCTCGACGAAGCCGCCCGCCTGGATGCACGGCGGCGCCATGCGCAGCGAACCGACCCTCTTCGCGGGCAAGGACTTCGTCTCCCCGCAGGCCGGCAAGGACTGCGCCGCCGACGTCTACCGGCAGGCCGGGATCGCCGACCCGCGCCGCGAGATCGACGCCGTCGAGATGTACGTGCCGTTCTCCTGGTACGAGCCGATGTGGCTGGAGAACCTCGGCTTCGCGGACGAGGGCGAGGGCTGGAAGCTCACCGAGTCCGGCGTCACGGAGCTCGACGGGGACCTCCCCGTCAACATGTCGGGCGGCGTCCTGTCCACCAACCCCATCGGCGCCTCCGGCATGATCCGCTTCGCCGAGGCGGCACTCCAGGTGCGCAGGCAGGCCGGGGAACACCAGGTCGACGGCGCGCGGAAGGTCCTCGGACACGCCTACGGGGGCGGCTCGCAGTTCTTCTCCATGTGGCTCGTCGGCGCCGAACCACCGACCCGATGAACGCGCGTTGACCTTCATCTCCTTCGCGGCCTGTGCGGGGCACGGACCGATCGCTAGGCTGGCGCACGGACGACGAACCGGGAGGAGCACGGACGTGGCCGAGAGCACCATCGACCAGCACCCGCTCATGGGGTGGGAGAAGCCGGACCTGGACCTGACCAAGGCGGACTGGCGGTCCAGCAGCGGGGGTCGGGGCGATGTCCAGATCGCCTTCGTCGAAGGCTTCATCGCGATGCGCAACGGCGGACACCCAGGGAGCCCGTCCCTGATCTTCACGCCGGCCGAGTGGGGAGCGTTCGTGAGCGGTGCCCGAGAGGGCGAGTTCGACCTCACGTAGTCGTTTCGCGGCTCTTTGTTCACGCAGTTCCGACACAGGACCAACGGCCCTGTCCTGTGGCCTCCGCATTTGCGAGCCTGGTCACAGGAACAGCCGGTCTATGAGGGCGCGGCGACGCGCCCTGTGTCGGAGGCGAAGAGATCATGCCCACCCCGCACCACCAGCCCGTCCTCGCCGCGGTCGACGGCTCCGAAGACAGCCTCCGCGCCCTGGAGTGGGCGCTCGCCGAGGCAGGGCGGCGCGGCGCCGAGCTGCGCGTCGTACATGTGCAGCAGTACGCGCCGTTCCTCCAGGCCGAGGTGCTCGTCGCGGACTTCGACGAGGAGCCCGAGAACGACACCGTGCTCGCGGAGCTGCGCAAGAGCCTGGAGGACCGCGAGGGGCTGCCGCCGCTGGAGTTCATCAGCCGGGTCGGGCTGCCGGCCGTGGTGCTGTCCGAGATGAGTACGGAGGCCCAGCTGCTGGTCGTCGGCTCGCGCGGGCGCGGCGGCTTCGCGGGCCTGGTCCTCGGCTCGAACAGCGTGTCGGCGGCGCGTGACGCCGTGTGCCCGGTCGTCGTGGTGCCGAGGCCGGGCCGCGAGGTGCCGGGCGACGCGGCGGCGGCGCCGGGGCCCCGCGTCGTGGTCGGTCTCAAGGCGGACGCGCCGGACCACGCGACCCTGGCCTTCGCGTTCGAGCACGCGGCCCGCACCGGTGCCCGGCTGCAGGTCGTCGTCGCGTACCCGTGGCCGGTCCTGGCCTGGACGGCGTACGGCGACTTCACGCCCACGACCGTGGACCAGGAGGCGACCGAGCACGACACGCTTCGAGTGGCCGATGAGACTCTCACGGAACTGCGCGAGTCTCACCCTAAAGTTGAGGTTGAGGTTGTGGTGGTGCCGGGGGACGCGGCGGGCCACCTCGTCGAGCACTCGCGGGACGCCGAGCTCGTCGTCGTCGGCCGCCACCGCCGCCGTCTGACCCGCCCCGCCCCGATGCTCGGCTCGGTCACGCACGCCGCCCTGCTGCACGCGGCGAGCCCCGTCGCGGTGGTCCCGCCGGAGCCGGACGCGGGCTGAGCCGCTCAGCGCAGCACGACACACCCCCGCCCGGCCAGCCCGTCGAGCAGGCCGGGCGCGAGGCACACGTCGTTCCAGCGCAGATCGAGCTTCTCCAGGCAGGGCAGCTTCACCACCCACTCCGGCACCTCGCGCAACTGATTGCCGCGCAGGTCGATCCGGCGCAGCCGCGGCAGACCGCGCAGCGCCTCGGGCACGGCGGTGAACGCGTTGTCCCGCAGCTCCACCTCCCGCAGCTCCGCCAGCGCGCCGACGGACTCGGGCAGCGCGGACAGCCGATTGCCCCGCAGCCACAGCTCCCGGAGCGCGGTCAGCCCGCCGATGCCGTCCGGCAGCGCGTCGAGCCGGTTGTGCTGGGCGCGCAGCTCGACCAGGCCGGTCATCGCGCCGAGCGTGGCGTGCAGCGCGGTGAGCCGGTTCTCGCCGACATTCAGATACGCGAGCCGGTGGAGGGAGCCGAGCGCGTCCGGCAGCGCGTCGAGCCGGTTGTCGTGCAGATACAGGAAACGGTCCAGACCGGTGAGGTCGCCCAGCTCCGCCGGGACCGAGGTGAGCCGGTTGTGCCCGAGGTCCAGGGTGTGCAGACGGGTCAGCGTGCCGATGCGTCCGGAAAGATGTGCGAGCCGATTGTCGGCGAGCAGCAGCACCCGCAGCTCCGGATGGCGCCACACCTCATCGGGTACGGCGTCCAGATCGCCCCGCCAGTAGTCGAGCACCGTCACGGTCATGGACGCGTACCTTAGCGGCACCCGGATCGCCCCCGATTTCGTACCGAGAATGGCGCATCACGCTCCGGCGGGGGCGCCCCGGCGTACGCTGAGGTCCCTGGAAACCGTGGTGCGCGACCGTGCCGCGGGTGGGGGTGCGCCATGGTGCGGAGCGATGGCAGGGGCCGGCGGAAGCTGTTCGAGCGGGACAGCGAACTCGCCGTCGTGGACACGGTGCTGGACGAGCTGGCCGGGATCCCGCGGGACGGCGGAGAACCCCCGGACCGGCCGCACGGCGCGCTGCTCGCCGTCGCCGCGACCGCGGGCCTCGGCAAGACCACCCTCCTCGCCGAAGTGCGCCGCAGGGCCGCCGCCAAAGGCTGCACCGTCCTGTACGCACGCGGCGGCGACCAGGAGCAGGGCGTCGCCTTCCACGTCGCCCGCCAGCTCCTCCAGCCCCGCCTCGCCGGTGCCTCCGCCGCAGACCTGCACGCCACACTCGGCAGCTGGTACGCGATCGTGGGCCCCGCCCTCGGCCTGTGCGCCCCCACCGAAGGCGCGCCACCCGACCCACAGGGCCTGCGTGACGGCCTCGACTGGGTGCTCACCCACCTCGCCGTGCAACAGGCCCCCATGGTCCTCGTCCTCGACGACGCCCACTGGGCCGACCCGGAATCGCTCAGCTGGCTCGCGGCGTTCGCCCCGCGCGCCGAGGAACTGCCGCTCCTGCTCGTCGTCGCCTACCGGCCCGAGGAACTCCCGGACCACGCGGAGGCCCTGCGCGGACTGCCCGGCCGCTCGGGCCGGCGCGCCCTCGGCCTCGAACCGCTCAGCGCCCCCGCCATCGCCGGACTGGTCCGCGAATCGCTCGGCGGCCACGCCGACGACGCGTTCTGCCGCGAATGCTGGGCCGTCACCGCCGGCAACCCCTTCGAGGCGGTCGAACTGACCGCGAAGGTCCGCGACCGCGGGCTCGTCCCCACCGAGAACGGCGCACACCTGCTGCGCGACCTCGCCGCCGCGGCGAAGGGCAGCGGCCTCGTCGCCCGCATCGAACGCCTCGGCACCGCCACCGTCCGCTTCGCCTGGGCCTGCGCCGTCCTCGGCACCGAGATCGCACCCGAACTCGCCGCGAACGTCGCGGGGTTGGGCTCGGAGGAGGCCGCCGACGCCACCGACCGGCTCAGGTCGGCGCGCGTGCTCCAGGGCGCGGACTCGCTCGAATTCGTCCACCCGCTGATCGCCACCGCCGTCTACCGCGCCATCCCCGGCGGCATCCGCGTCGCCCTGCACGGACAGGCCGCCTGGACCGTCCTCGACGCCGGCCTCGGCCCCATCGCCGCCGCCCGGCACCTCCTGGAGACCCACCCCGAAGGCGACCCCTGGGTGGTGCGGCAACTGCGCGCCGCCGCGGCCGAGACCATCCGCGCGGGCGCCCCCGACGCCGCCCGCCGCTACCTCGCCCGCGCCCTGCGCGAACCCCCGGCCTTCGACGACCGCGCCGCCGTCCTCTACGAACTCGGCAGCGCCTCCCTGCTCACCGAGCCCGCCACCACCGTCAACCACCTGCGCGCCGCCCTGGAAGAACCCATCACCGACCCGGCCCTGCGGCACGGCATCGTCTACCGCCTCTCCCAAGTCCTCGCCCACAGCGACCGCCTTGCCGAGGCCTCCGAACTCCTCGCCCGCGAGACCCGGGTCACCGACGACCACCGCGTCCGCCTGCGGATGCAGGCCGAACAGTTCATGTGGGACGCCTTCCGCGCCGACGAACCCGACTCCCCGGCCCGCTCCCGGCGCCTCGCGAAACTCGCCGACCGGCTCACCGGACGCGACCTCACCGAGCGCTACCTCATCGGCCTGCGCACCTGGGACGCCACCCTGCGCGGCGAGCCCGCCGACACGGTCATCCAGCACGCCGAGCGCGCCCTCGCCGGCGGTCTGCGCTGGGCCGCCGACGAGGACCGCGGCTTCGAGGTCCCCGTCCTCGTCGCCATGGCCTTCCTCTACGCCGACCGGCCCGGACGCACCGAGGAACTCTTCGTCGAGGGCATCGCCGACTTCGAGCAGGCCGGCTGGCGCGGTGCCCACCTCTCCTTCGCGTACACGCTCCTCGGCTACATCCGCTACCGGCGCGGGCGGCTCGCCGAGGCCGAGGACTTCGTCCGCGCGGGCCTGCGCCTCGCCCGCCGCGTAGGACCCGGCACGCCCGCCCACTGGTACGCCGTCGGCACCCTCGTCGAGGTGCTGCTCGCCCGCGGCCGGGCCCCGGAGGCCAAGGAGGTGGCGGACGAGCACGCCTTCGGACAGCCGTTCCCCGCCGCCGTCGTCTTCCCCGACGCACAGACGGTGTACGGCGAACTGCTCCTCGCGCTCGGCCGCACCGAGGAGGCCGCCGAGGAACTCGCCGCGGCGGGCCGCCGCCTCGACCCGCGCGGCATGCGCAACCCCGCCTGGTGCCCCTGGCAGCTGCACCTCGCCCGCGCCGAGGCCTCCGCCGCGCCCGAGCGGGCCCGGGCCCTCGCCGAGGACGCCGTCGAGCGGGCCCGGCACTACGGGGCGCCGTCCGCCGTCGGCCAGGCCCTGCGCGTACTCGCCGAGGTCTCCTCCGGCACCGACCGCGCCAAGCTCCTGGAGGAATCCGTCGCCCACCTGGAGCGCTCGCCCGCGGGCTACGAGCTGGCCTGCTCGCTCGTCGCCCTCGGCGCGGAACTGCGCCGCAAGGGCCGCGCCAAGGAGGCGGCCGACCACCTCTACCGGGGGCTCGACGCGGCGGTCGGCTGCGGAGCCGACGGCCTGGTACAGCAGGCCCGCGACGAGCTGGCCGCGGCCGGCCTGCGCCCGCGGCCCCTGCACGGCGCGGTCACGGACACGCTCACCGCGCGGGAGCGGGCGGCGGCCCGGTGCGCCGCCCGCGGCCTGGGCCCGGAGGAGGTCGCGCGGGACCTGCGGGTGGACGAGCCCACGGTCGTACGCCTCCTCTCGTCCGCCTACCGCAAACTGGGCACGGACGTGAAGGGGCTCGCGGCGGCGCTGGGGGAGTGACAGCCGCCCGCAGCTGCGCAAACCCCGGCGCCGGGCGACGCCGCGCGCGACGTACTATGGAGCGCATGTCCTTCCTCCGCCGCCGCGCAGCGACCCCCGCGGGTCCCGACTTCGACGTCCTGGCCATGGATCCGGGCGACTGGCCGGGCAACCTGGGTGCCGGTCTGCTGCCCGCCCCCGACGGAACCTGCCAGGGCGTGTTCCTGCGCTACGACCTGTTCGGCGGCCGCGGCCCCGCGATGGTCATCGGCAATCTGCCCGAGGGCTCCCCGGCGCGCGAGGTCGGCGAGGGCGAGATCCCCTTCGAGGTGGCCCAGCTCCTGGTGGCGCTCGAGAACGACGAGGAGGTCACCGTCACCGACGTGGAGGACGTCCCGGTGATGCAGGGCGACAACCTCCTCGTGGTGCGCCGCCTCAAGCTCTCCGAGACGCGGATCTCCTGCGTGCAGTTCGACCGCAGTGACAACGTCCTGGTGACCATCGCGTCCTGGGACCGCCCGATCACGGACGACCTGTACGCGCTGCTCAAGCCGCTGCCGGCGGAGCTCTTCCAGCAGGGCTGAGCAGCCCGTACGTCAGGCACTCAGGACACGGTCGACGGCAGCACCTGGACATCCGCCGCCCGCACCCACGCGACGCGGTGCCCGAACTGGATCTCGTAGTACACGTCCTTGCCCTTGACCACCTTGTGCGACGACGTGTCGAACGTGGGGGAGTAGAAGTACTCGCCCCTGGTCGTCCCGCCCGACGCATAGCGCTGGCCCGCGAGCAGCTTGTACGGCAGCGGTGAGACCGCCTGCGGCGTGATGCCCGACGGGTACGCCTCCTTCTCCGGATACGCCCGCCCGTACACCGGCACGTCGCTCGCGCCCGGCTTCGGCGTCACCACAAGTCCCTTGGCCGGTACGGCGGTCGGCTGCCCGGACGGGTTCTTGAACCAGGCCTTCTGGCCCAGGTACCAGATGGCCGTCCAGTCGCCCTCGCGGCCCGCGACCGCGTACTGCTGGCCCGCGGAGATCCGCGACGCCATGTCGTTGACGTCGATCGTCGACGGCTCGCCGCCCGGGCGCAGCCCGATGTCCTTGATCAGCGGGGCGTCCTCGCGGGGCTCCGAGTAGAGCCGCACCGCACTCGAACCGTGCGGGGCGCAGGCCACGTCCGCCTTCTCGCAGCCCGTGAACTCCGGCCGGTTCTCCTCGAATTCGGGGGCGACCGTCACCAGGCCGCCGTTCGGCCCCGCCGTCTGGTGGAACGGCTTGCCCATCAGCGCGAAGTAGTGCGACCAGTCCCAGTACGGGCCCGGGTCCGTGTGCATCTGCTTGATGTTCGCCGTCGTCGGGCCCGGCACCGTGTCGTGCCCGAGGATGTGCTGCCGGTCCAGCGGGATGTCGTACTTCTTGGACAGGTACTTCACCAGGCGCGCCGACGAGCGGTACATCTGCTCCGTGTACCAGGAGTCCGGCTGTGCGAGGAAGCCCTCGTGCTCCAGGCCGATCGACTTCGCGTTGACGTACCAGTTGCCCGCGTGCCAGCCGACGTCCTTGTTCTTGATGGACTGCGCGATGTGGCCGTCCGTCGAGCGCAGCGAATAGTGCCACGCCAGATACGTCTTGTCCTGGACCAGCTTGAGCGTCTGCTCCCACGTCGCCTCCGTGTCATGGATGACGATGTAGTCGATGCTCTGGTCCTTCGGGCGGTCCGCCAGGTCGTGATTGCCGTAGTCCCCGTCGCCGAACTCCTCGTACGGCGCCGGGATCCACTCGCACGACACCGTCTTCGGGCATTCGGCCCCGCCCGCGTCCGCCTGGCGCAGGCCCATTCGCTCGATCTGCGCGGCCTGCGGCTCGGCGTCGGGCCGGGCGCGCAGCGTGACCTGCTGGCCGGCGTCCGTGGTGCGCCGCTCGCCGTCGCGGATCACCGCGAAGACATCGTTCGCATACGTGCCCGCCGTCGCCGCGTCGTCCGCGCCGGAGAACGCCGCGACCGCCCCGTACCAGTCGGCGGGCCGGTCGCTGAGCGGCTTGCCGAGCTTCTTCTGGGCGGCCGCGAGGAGGGCGGCGCCGCCCCGCACGTTCGCCGCCGGGTCGGTGCGCAACTGCTTCGCCGACAGACCGGCGAGCTTCGCGGCGCGGGGCAACGTCCGCAGCCGCGCCGGGAGTTGACCGGCCTCCGGCCCAGCCTCCGAAGCCTTGAGCGGGGCCCGCGAATCGTCGCCGCGCGGATCGCCCGCCGCCTCACTGTGCCGCGGCGCGTTCGCGAGCGCCGCGCGCGCGTCGGTGAGGTGCATGGGGCCGTAGCCGCCCGTGACGCTGGGCGCCCCGTCGTGCGCGTCCCACCGCGACTGCAGATACGAGACACCGAGGAGCACGCTCTGTGGCACCCGGTACTCGGCAGCCGCCGAGGCGAACGCGTCCTGCAGCCGGGACGAAGAGCTCCCGGACGAGGACTCCGGCGGGGCCGCGCCGAGCAGCGGCACGAGCAGCGCCGCCACCGCGACCGTGCCGCCGGCCGCCCGCACGCCGAGCGCACGCCTGTTACGTCTGCCGATGAGGGAACGGGTCGACCAGTGCAAAGGTGCCTCCAGGGGAACGCTGAGGACGGATGGGAGCGCGGTACCTGCGGGCCGATGGTGGGTCAGTGCTATCGGCTCGCCGACGATCCGTCAATCATGCGTCGCGCAGGGTTGATTCCCCTGGATTTCCCAAGTCAACAGGCGTGTGCGGAGCTTTCGCCGCCGGTGGTGCGACCGCCTGCGGTGCGTCAGTGGTGTGAACCAATGAGAGCCCGTTGAGTGCCCGCACACGAAGATCCGCGGCGCGCCCCGCTTCTTGCGGGCGCCCCGCGGATCGTCGTCCCCGTCAGCGAGTGCCGACTGCCGCTCGCACCGCCTTGCGGGCCATATTGCAGTCGTCGTGCAGGCGGCGCAGCAACAGCCGCTGCTCCTCACCGGACGGCGCAGCACCGGGATGGGCCTGAACCGACGGTGCCGCCGGGGTCTGTTCGTGCAGGGAACGCTGCACGGCCGTCTCGTACGTGCGGATCTCCCGCGTCAGTACGAGCATCAGGTTGACCAGGAACGCGTCCCGGGAGGCCGGGCCGCCGGACTGCGCGAGCTGACTGATCTGACGCCGCGCCACCGGGGCGTCACCGAGCACGGACCAGAGCGTCGCCAGGTCGTAGCCCGGCAGGTACCAGCCCGCGTGCTCCCAGTCCACGAGCACCGGCCCGGTGGGAGCGAGCAGCACGTTCGACAACAGGGCGTCGCCGTGGCAGAACTGGCCCATCCCGCCGCGTCCCGCGGTGGCCGCGATCCCGTGCAGCAGCTTCTGCAGGTCGCCCATGTCCCGGTCGGTGAGCAGACCCAGGTCGTGGAAGCGGTTGATCCGCGCCGCGTAGTCCAGCGGCGCGTCGAAGGTGCCCGCCGGTGGCCGCCACTGGTTGATCCGGCAGATCGCGCCGAGCGCCGCGCGCACATCCGCCCTCGGCGGAGCCTCGGCCGGGTGGCGCTGCAGGGCCGCCACCCGGCCGGGCATCCGCTCGATCACCAGCGTGCCGTTGTCGGGGTCCGCGGCGATGAGCCGGGGCACCCGCACCGGGGGCCGGTGTCGGACGAACGAGCGGTATGCGGCTATCTCGTGCCGCATCCGCGCGGTGTAGGCGGGCGCGTGATCCAGTAAACACTTCGCGACGGCGGTGCTGCGCCCTGTCGTACCGACGAGGAGCACGGAGCGCGGGGAGCGGCGCAGCACCTGCACCGGATGGAACTCCGGGCAGATCCGGTGCACCGACGCGATCGCCGTGCGCAGCTGGGCGCCCTGAGGGCCGGACAAGTCGAGTCTCCCGCTGAGCGGTTGCGTGCCGATCCCCGGGGCGCGACGCGGCCGGGCGATGCCGTTCAGCGTCGGAGCCGCGGGCCGCGCGGGGTCGAGATACGGGCCGCTCCCGCCGACCGCCGGACGGGCGGGGCGCAGCGGCCGGGGCGGGGCGGACACGGAGGACGATGCTGCGTACATGGGCGAAACAGATCCCTTCGTGTGCCAGTGAGTTGCCGCGCCGTCCCGGCCCGGCCGATTCGGTACACCCTGGGGAATGCCCTGCGGCGACCGGGTCGGGGTGGCGCACTCCTACCTGACACCAGGCGTCCAAGAGCACAACAGCTGGCGCACCCTGGCGAACCCTGGCGAATAGTCGCCCTGCAACTGACAGGGGGCTACTGTCGATTTCAGCCGAGAACCTGGGGGCTTACGTGAACGGACAACCCAACACCCGCCTGAACGACCTGTTCGGCCTGGCCGGCTGGTCCAAGGGCGAACTCGCGAGAATGGTCAACCGGCAGGCCGCGGCCATGGGCCACGCGCAGCTGGCGACCGACACCTCGCGGGTGCGGCGGTGGATCGACATGGGAGAGATCCCGCGCGATCCGGTGCCCAGGGTGCTGGCGGCGCTGTTCACCGAGCGACTCGGCCGTGTCGTGACCATCGAGGACCTCGGTCTCGTCCGACACGGGCGCGTAGGGAAACGGCAAGGCGGCGGCCCGGAGCAACAGGGCCCCGACGGCGTGCCGTGGGCGCCCGAGCGGACAGCGGCGGTCCTCACCGAATTCACGGGAATGGACCTCATGCTCAACCGACGCGGCTTGGTGGGCGCGGGTGCCGCGCTCGCCGCAGGCTCCGCACTCAGCAGCGCCATGCACGACTGGCTGCACACCGATCCGGCCCTCGTGGCCGATGCCCCCAGGACCGACGATCCGCTGTCCTCTCCGGCCCACGCCGACGCGGCCGGGTTCGACCGATACGAGGCGGCCCCCATCGGGTCGCAGGAGATCGAGGAACTCGAGCGCTCCGTCGAGGTGTTCCGGGCCTGGGACGCCTCCCGCGGCGGCGGGTTGCAGCGCAAGGCGGTCGTGGGCCAGCTCAACGAGGTCGGCGGAATGCTCTCCTACCGCCACCCCGACCATCTGCAGCGGCGCCTGTGGGGCGTCGCCGCCAATCTCGCCGTCCTCGCGGGCTGGATGTCGCACGACGTCGGCCTGGAGCCCACGGCCCAGAAGTACTTCGTCATCGCCGCGCACGCCGCGCGCGAGGGCGGCGACCGGCCGCGGGCCGGCGAGGCCCTGTCACGGGCCGCCCGCCAGAAGATCCACTTGGGCGCGGCCGACGAGGCGCTCGACCTGATGAAGCTCGCCAAGTCCGGCTCCGGTGAACAGGTGTTGCCGCGTACGAAGGCGATGCTCTACACCATCGAGGCCTGGGCGCAGGCGTCCCTGGGCAAGGGCCAGGCGATGCGCCGCACGCTCGGCCAGGCGGAGGAGCTCTTCGTCTCCGACAAGGGCGACGTGCCGCCGCCGACCTGGATGCAGATGTTCGACGAGGCGGATCTGCACGGCATGCAGGCCCTGGCCTACCGGACGCTGGCCGAGCACGATCCGTCCGCGGCGGTCATCGCGCAGCGGCACGCCCAGGAGGCTCTCGCGCTGCGCGCGGGCGGCCGTGACCGCTCGAAGATCTTCGACCATCTGTCGATGGCCTCGGCCTGCTTCATCGCCGACGACCCCGAACAGGCGGACAGGTACGCGCGGTTGGCGCTCAACTCGATGGGTTCCAACTCCTCGCACCGCACCTGGGACCGGCTCCGCGAGATGTACCGGCTCACCGGTCACTACGCGGACTACCCGAAGATCGACGACCTGCGCCAGGAGATCAAGCTGGCACTGCCGAGGTCGTCGGGGAAGCGGATCCAGGCGTAACGGCCGGAGGCTCCGGCCGCACAGCGCACGCGTACGCCGTCAGGAACCGATCCTGGCGACGAGAACACAGGCGTCGTCCTCGCGCTCGCCCTGACCGAACTCCTCCTGAAGCACGCGCACGCACTCCTGCGCATCCCGGGCGGCGGTCAACGGCTCAGCCAGCGCGAGCAGCCGGCCCACGGACGCCGTCGAGCCACGCCGTGGCACGAGCCCGTCCGTGTGCAGGAGCAGCAGGTCGCCGGAGCGCAAGGGCTCTTCGGCCTGCCCGTAGACGGCGCCGGACGTGGCACCGAGGAGGACGCCGTCGGGTGGCGTGAGCGCACGCCCCGTCCCGTCGCGGAACAGCAGCGGAGCGGGGTGTCCCGCCTGCGCCCACGCCAGCGTGTGGGCCGCCGGGTCGTAGCGGCAGCACAGGGCGCTGCCGAGGGCGGGCTGTACGGATGAGTCGAGGAGGTGGTTCAGGGAGCCGAGCAGCTCGCCGGGCGGGGTGTCGCACATCGCCATGCCGCGCACCGCGCCGAGCAGCATCGCCATGCCGGAGGTGACGGCTACGCCGTGCCCGGTGAGGTCGCCGACCGTCAACAGGGTGCGGCCGCCAGGCAGTTCGAGCGCGTCGTACCAGTCGCCGCCGACGAGGTTGCCGACGGAGGCGGGGAAGTAGCGGGCGGCCAGATCGAGGCCGCCGGGACCGCTGTGCGGGAGCCGCAGGGAGCCACGCCACGGCGGTAGCACGGCTTCCTGCAGCTCGACCGCGAGCCGGTGCTCGGTCTGCGCGATGTGCCGCTGGCGCTGGAGCGAGTCACGGGTCTCGCTCACCGCGCGTTGGCTGCGGCGCAGTTCACTGACGTCGCGTACGACCGCCCACATCGAGGCGGTCGCACCATCGGCGTCGAGCACGGGCTCGCCCATCATGTGCACCGTGCGCGCGGAGCCGTCCGGGCGCACGACGCGGAACTCCCCGTCGATCGGCTTGCCGTCGATCAGGCAGTCGGTGACCATCGCGGTGAGCTTGGGCTGGTCGTCGGCGTGCACCAGGGCGGGCAGCTCGTCGAGTGTCAGCGGGGGTGCGGCGGGGTCCCTGCCGAGGATCTGGTAGAGCTCGCCGGACCAGGTGGCCTCGTCGGTCAGCAGATTCCATTCGGCGCTGCCCACCCGGCTCAGCAGCGAGCCGGGCGGCGGCGTCGCGGTGACGCGCTGGGACGGCAGGGCGGCCAGGGGGTCGGGGCCCTCCCGCAGCTGTGCCAAGTGCCGGTCGAGATCGCTGAGTTGGTGCACCGCCAGCTCGTACAGGGCGCGCTGCCAGCGGGACTCGGGGTCGGTCTCGTCCGTCATCACCGATTCGCGGCGCACCGCGTCGACATCGCCCAGGAGGCGACGCGTCTGCGAGATCAGCGCGTCGACGGCGCCACGCTCCGGCGGTTGGCCGGCGGGGCGGTCCGCGAAGGCATGGGGCGGCATGAGGAAACTCCGATGCGGGCACAGGTGGCGCCAGGGCTGACGGAAGGACCGCTAAAGACTTTGGCACAGGCCGCGTTGCCCCGTAAGGGATTTGGCCATACACGATGCGGTGGTGCCTACAGCATATGCCCATGTCCTCCAGGTGGCCTCTTTGGCGGACCTCGTTCGAACGTCAGCGCGGGAGTGGCGTATGCCGCGTTCATACGTCCGGTCGTTCCTGCCCGGTCGATCGGCGTAGTCAAACCTACGTACGGAGCCAGGCCGCCGTGTCCCGCGGCAGCCGCCCGTCGCCGTCCAGCGGGTCGCTGGTCAGCAGCACCTGATGGTGGGGCGGCAGGCGGGCCGGTTCCGCGTCGAGGTTGACCACGCACACGAGGCCCTGGCCGCGGGCGAACGCGAGTACCCCTCGCGGCGCGCTCAACCAGGTCAACTCACGGCCGGGAAAGCCTGGTTGGCATGCCCGCAGGTGCAGTGCGCTCCGGTACAGGGAGAGCATGGAGCGCGGGTCGTCGTTCTGGCTCTCGGCGGCGTACGTCCCCCAGTCGGGCGGCTGCGGCAGCCAGGTTTCGCGCGCGTCCGGGTCCCCGAAACCGTATGTCGCTCCGTGGGCCGTCCACGGCAGCGGTACGCGGCAGCCGTCGCGGCCGGGGTCGACGCCGCCCGAGCGGGCGTGCATCGGGTCCTGGATGTGCGCCCGGTCCACCTCCACCTCCGGCAGCCCCAACTCCTCGCCCTGGTACAGGTACACGGAGCCGGGCAGGGCGAGCGAGAGCAGCGCCGCCGCGCGGGCCCGGCGCAGGCCGAGGCCGGGATCGGTCGGGGTGCCGAACCGTTTGGCGGCGAAGTCGAAGCGGGTGTCGGCGCGGCCGTAGCGGGTGACCGTGCGCGTCACGTCGTGGTTGCACAGCACCCAGGTCGCGGGCGCGCCCACCGGGGCGTGGTGGGCGAGGGTGCGGTCGATGGACGCGCGCAGCTCAGAGGCGTCCCAGGGGCAGGTCAGGAAGTCGAAGTTGAACGCGGTGTGCAGCTCGTCGGGGCGCAGATAGCGAGCGAAGCGCTCCGGGTCGGGGACCCACAGCTCGCCGATGAGGACACCGTCGTACTCGTCCGCGACGGCGCGCCAGGAGCGGTAGACGGCGTGCAGTTCGTCGCGGTCGACGTAGCCGCTCGTGTCGTCGGCGCCGCTCGCGTCGGCGAGGGCGGGGTCCTTGGCGAGCAGCGCCGCCGAGTCCACGCGGACGCCGGCCGCGCCCCGCTCGAACCAGAAGCGCAGCACGTCCTCGTGCTCCTGGCGGACCGCCGGATGCGCCCAGTTGAGGTCGGGCTGCTCGGGCGTGAAGAGGTGGAGGTACCACTCGCCGTCCGGGACCCGGGTCCAGGTGCCGCCCGCGAACTGGGAGGGCCAGTTGTTCGGTGGCAGCTCGCCGTGGGCGCCGCGGCCCGGCCTGAAGTGGAACAGCTCGCGCTCGGGGCTGCCCGGGCCTGCCGCCAACGCGGCCCGAAACCACGGGTGTTGGTCGGACACATGGTTCGGCACGATGTCCACGATCACGCGGATGCCGAGGTCCCGGGCCTCCGCGATCAGCTTCTCGGCCTCGGCCAGGGTGCCGAACGCGGGGTCGATCGCCCGGTAGTCCGCCACGTCGTAGCCGCCGTCCGCGAGCGGCGAGCGGTACCAGGGCGTGAACCAGATGGCGTCCACGCCGAGCCGGGCCAGATACGGCAGGCGGGCCCGGACGCCGGTGAGGTCGCCGGTGCCGTCGCCGTCGCCGTCGGCGAAGCTGCGGACGTACACCTGGTAGATGGCAGCGCTGTGCCACCAGTGGTCGGCCACCACGAGGGGATCCTTTCGCGCAAGGGTCACATAAAGAAGAGGGGGCGGGACGGGCTCAGCCCTTGAGGCCGCCGGCGGTCAGACCGCTCATGATGTTCCGCTGGAAGAGCAGGAAGATGATCAGCGTCGGCACGGACGCGATGGTGAGCGCGGCGATCAGCTGATTCTGCGGGACGCCGTTGGACAGCGAGTAGATCCCGACGTTCAGCGTCTGTTTCGCCGGGTCGGGCAGCGTCAGCATCGGCCAGAGGAAGTCCTTCCACACGCCGACCACCGCGAAGATGGAGACGACGCCGAGGATCGGCCGGGAGATCGGCAGCACGATCGAGCGCAGGGTGCGCAGGGACGAGGCGCCGTCGATGGACGCCGCGTCGAGCAGCTCCTGCGGGATCGAGTCGAAGAACCGCTTGAGCAGGAAGATGTTGAAGGCGTTGGTGACGGACGGCAGCCAGATCGCCCACGGGCTGTTCAGCAGGTTCCGCTCGAAGATCGGCACGTCGAGGACCGTCAGATACTGCGGCACGACGAGCACGGTCGCCGGGATCATCAGCGTCGCCAGCATCATGCCGAGGATGACGTTGCCGAACAGCGGGCGGAGCTTGGACAGCGAGTAGGCGGCGGCGACGTCGAGGACGAGCTGGAAGGCGAGCGCGCCGAACGCGTAGTACAGGGTGTTGAACAGGAGTCGCGCCAGGTCCATGACCTGCCAGGCGGACCGATGGTTCTCCGGGTGCACGCTGCTGGGAACCAGGGTGGGCGGGGACTGGACGATCTCAGCGGTGGTCTTGAGGCCGCCGGTCACCATCCAGTACAGCGGGCCGAGGAAGACCAGGGTGAACAGGGCCATGGTGACGCCGAAGACCGTCCAGTAGACGATCCTGCCGCGGCGCCGGCCGAGCTGGGCGGGGGAGATCAGGGTGCGCGGGCGCATCGTGTCGGTTGCCATGGGTGCCGTCTCCTCAGTCGTCCGATGCGCGGCTCAGCCGTACGTACACAGCGGAGAACGCCGCGAGCAGGACGAGCAGGACGAGGCCCAGGGCCGCCGCGCCGCCGTAGTTGTTGAAGTTGAAGGCGTACTGGTAGATCAGATAGACGACGGTCGTCGTGGAGCCCTCCGGGCCCGCGCCGTTCGTCAGCAGGAACGGCTCCGTGAAGACCTGCATCGTCGCGATGATCTGCATCAGGAACATCAGCGAGAGGATCAGCCGGGTCTGCGGGATCGTCACGTGCCAGATCTTGCGCCACAGGCCCGCGCCGTCCAGCTCCGCGGCCTCGTACAGCTCGCCCGGGATGCCCTGGAGCGAGGCCAGGTAGATGAGTGTCGCGCCGCCCATGTTCATCCACGTCGCCGCGATGACGACCGACAGCATCGCGGTGTCGGTGGACTGGAGCCACTGCTGTTCAGGTATCCCGAAGACGCCGAGGACCCTGTTGAAGAGGCCGTACCCGGGGTCGTAGAAGTACTTGAAGAGGAGTACGGAGGCGACCGGCGGCAGCATCACCGGGAGGTAGACGAGCATCCGCAAGTAGCCCTGGCCGTGCCGGAACTCATTGAGCAGGACCGCCACCAGGAACGGGACGGCGAAGCCCAGGAGCAGGGCCAGGGCCGTGAACAGGAGCGTGTTGCGCCACGCCTGCCAGAAGGCCGGGTCGTTGAGGACGTAGGTGAGATTGGACCAGCCGGCCCAGGTGGTGCGCCCGTCCTTCGTCTTCTGGAAGGCCAGCAGGAACTCCCTGACCATCGGATACCAGGAGAAGAAGGAGAAGCAGAGCACCGCGCCGATCAGGAAGCCGTGGGCGGAGAGGTTGCGCTTCACGGAGCGCGCCAACGAGCCGTCAGGCTTGCCGAGTTGGTGCTTTCGTGCGGGCGGTGCGGACTGCCGGGGCTTCGCGGGCAGCGTCGGGGCCGACATGGTCACTCCTCGGGTCACAGGTGGCGGCTGGGCGGCTCACTGATTGGCCAGCACCTGGTTGACCTGCTGTTCGGCGGTGGAAAGGAGCTTGTCGACGTCGGCGTTCTTGTTGGTCAGGACGCCCGACATGACGTTGTCGAGGACCTTGTAGACCTCCTGCGCCTTCGGCGGCTCCGCCTTGCCGCGCACCGGGTTCGCCATGAACGGCTCGAAGTTGCGCACCGGCATGGTGGCGTTGTTCGTGCGGGACTGGAGGTCCTCCGCCTTCGTGGCGCCGGTGAAGAAGTTGGGCTGGGGCAGGCCGACCGGGAGCTTGTCCTTCTTGGTCCTGGCCCAGTCGAACTGGCCCTTGCCGGGGGTGAGTGTCTTGAAGTTCAGCCAGGCGATCGCGGCCTTGATCTTGTCCGGCGAGGAGCCCTTCTTGATCATGTAGTCGTTGCCGCCGAAGAGCGTGGCCTTGCCGCCGGGGATCGGGCCCATCCCGAAGTTGTCGTAGTCGGCGCCCAGTTGCTGCACCATGTACGTCACGTCGTCCGGCGCGGCCAGGAACATGCCGAGCTTGTCCGACGCGATCTGCTTCTGCAGGTCGCCCCACTTCAGCAGCTGCGTCCTGCCCATGCTGTCGTCCTTCCAGCGCATGTCGTGGAGCTGCTTGGCGACCTGCTTTCCGGTCGCGTCGTTGAACGCGGCCTTCGTGCCGTCGGAGGAGATGACGTCGCCGCCGAGCCCGTACATCGTCGCCGTGAAGTGCCAGCCGCCGGTGTTCTCCGCGCTGTACTCGCCGTATCCGGAGATGCCGTTCCCGAGCCCGGCGATCTTCTTCGCGGCCGACCGCACGGCGGCCCACGTCGTCGGCGGCCGGTCCGGGTCGAGCCCGGCCTTCTCGAACAGCTTGCGGTTGATGAGCAGGCCCATGGTGTAGTTGCTGGTGGGCAGGCCGTAGAGCTTGTCGTCCTTTTTCAGCGCGCCCAGCACGCTCGGGTCGATGGAGTCGAGCGCCGGGACGGTCTTCTTCGTGACGTACGGGGTGATGTCCTCGGCGCCGTCGTGGTCGAGCACCTGCTGGAGGTCGGTGAAGTACGTGTAGAAGACGTCCGGCTGGGACTTCGCCTTCAGCGCGGCGGTGAACCGGGCGGGCTCCTCGCACTGGCCCGGGGTCGACTTCCCGTTGATCGTCACGTTCGGATACTTCGCGTTGAACGTCTTTACGTCCTCGACCCACTGCCGCCGCTCGGCCGCCTTCGTCTTCGGGGGCATGCAGTCGATGGTCAGCGAGACCTTGGTCTTCGGGTCGAGCGGGGCGCTCATGGCGCCCTTCGGGCCGGCGCCGCCCGCCCCTTCGCCGTCGTCCGAGCTGCTGGTGCCACAGGCCGCGAGCGAGGCCAGTGCGAACGCGGTGACGACAACCTTCACGGAAGTGCTTCTCATCGGTGGTCCCCTCGGGGCCTGAGCCTGTGCAGGCAGGAACGTGGAGGCCCGCGGCGCCGCGGCGGGTGAAGCCGGGGTGCCGGAGCGAGCCACACTCAAGCACCGCCAACCGATGGGCGCAAGATGTCGCGCATATTCCGCAAAAAATGAACAGGCGGGTTTGTCGGGGGAGTTGGAGCCGGAGTCGGAGCGCCTCCTACGGGGCCGGGGGCGGCGGCGCCGTGGAGCCGCGCACCACCAGCTCGGGCTCGAACAGCAGCTCACCGGGCGGCACCGTGCCGCCCTGGATCTGCGCGACGAGCAGCTCGACCGCGGCCCGCCCCATCGCCTCGATCGGCTGGCGCACCGTGGTCAGCGGCGGCTCGGTGCAGTTCATGAACGCCGAGTCGTCGTAGCCGACCACCGACACCTCGCCCGGCACGCTCAGCCCCGTACGGCGGGCGGCCCGCACCGCGCCGAGCGCCAGGGGGTCGCTCGCGCAGATGATGCCGGTGATGCCGCGGGCGATGAGCCGGGCGGCCGCGGCGTGCCCGCCCTCCAGGGAGAACATCGCCCGCTCGACCGCCGAACCCGGGAGCTTCCCCTCCATGGCGCGGGCCGCGGTGAGTTTGCGCTGCGAAGGCATGTGGTCGTCCGGGCCGAGCACCAGGCCGATGCGCTCGTGGCCGAGCGAGGACAGGTGCCGCCAGGCCTGCTCGACCGCGACCGCGTCGTCGCACGCCACGCACGGGAAACCGAGCCGTTCGATGGCGGCGTTGACGAGCACCACGGGCACCTGGCGCTCGGCGAGCCGCTGGTAGTGGCCGTGCTCGGCGTCCCCCTGCGCGAACAGGCCGCCCGCGAACACCACGCCGGAGACCTGCTGTTGCAGCAGCAGCTCCACGTAGTCGGCCTCCGAGACGCCGCCCTTGGTCTGGGTGCACAGCACCGGCGTGAGGCCCTGCTGGGCGAGCGCGCCGCCGATCACTTCCGCGAAGGCGGGAAAGATCGGGTTCTGCAGCTCGGGCAGGACCAGGCCGACGAGCCGGGCCCGCTCGCCGCGCAGTTGCGTCGGCCGCTCGTAGCCGAGGACGTCGAGCGCGGTGAGGACCGACTGGCGCGTCGCCTCCGAGACGCCGGGCTTGTTGTTGAGAACCCGGCTGACCGTGGCCTCGCTGACCCCGACCTTTTTCGCCACCTGAGCAAGTCTGCGCGTCATGGGGCGCAAGATTAGCGCAAGAACTTGCGCACCGTTTGCGTGTTGGAGACATTCGTCGAGGTCACGGTCAGCGCGGCGGCAGGAGGGGCGCGGTCGGCTTCGGCCGCGCTGTCAGCTGTGCGGGACGACCGCGACCGGGCTGGTCACGTGGTGCACCACCGAGTGCGCGGTGCAGCCCAGATGGGAGACGTCGGTGCGGCGGCCCACCACCGTCAGGCTCGCCGTCGTGGCCGCCTTGAGGAGATGGTGGCCCGGCTGCCCGTAAAGGAGCCGCTCCTCGACCCGCACCTCCGGGTACTTCGTGCGCCAGGCCCGCACGGCGTCCGTGAGGGACCTGCGCAGCCGCTCCTCCTGGCGCGCGGCGTCGCCCGGCATCGCCCCGTCCGGCCGGTTGCCGCGCAGCGGCGGCAGCGTCCAGGCGTGCAGCGCGTGCAGCGGGGCGCCGCGCAGGGCCGCGGCCTCGAAGGCGTAGGAGAGGAGTTCGTCGGCGGGCGCCGTCACGTCGAGGCCCACCACCACGGGGTGGAAGTCGGGCCCCTCCTGTTCGTCCTGCGGCAGACCGCCGGCCCGCACCAGGACCACCGGACGCGTCGCGCGCGCCGTGACCGCGAGGGCGACCGAGCCGACCAGGAACCCCGAGTAGCCGGTGAAGCCCCGCGAGCCGAGCACCAGGGTCTCCGACTCCGCGGCCGCCTCCAGGAGCGCGGCCACCGGCTGGTCGTCGCGGCGCCTGGCGATGATCTCCAGGGCCGGGTGGGCGTACGAGAGCCGGAGCGCCACGACGTCGAGGACGCCACGGTCCGGCAGATCGACGTCCGGTAGCCGGGGCGCGGGACGCTCCCTGCCCGCCGCCTGCACGAGCCGCAGCGGCAGTCGGCGGCGCAGCGCCTCGCGGGCCGCCCAGTCCGCGGCGTGCACGCTCTCACGCGAAGCGTCCGTCCCGACGCTGAGTACGCGACAACTGGTCATGACGGGAACCTCTCCGTGGCGATGACGCGGATGGTGTGCCTCCGGTGCGGGTTCCACGCCAGGCGGTGCTCACTCGTGTGGAGCACGACCGGATCGGGTGCTCGCGGGCCCCGGTGGCAGGGACCCTCCCACCGGTCCGACCTGCGCGGGGAGAGGCGAACCGGCCCTTGGCGAGGGGCCGTTCGGCCCCTGTGCCGGGGCGGCCGGGAGCGCGAGCGTGGTTCTACCCTGGCAGGGAGGTGACGATGACGACCTGCAAGAAGTTCAGGCAAGCCAAGGGCAACCCCCTGCGGCGCAGGTCGGACGCGGTCGAGGGGTGGGCGGCGCTGCTGCTCGGACTCCTCGCCCTCCTGGTGGCGCCCCTCGCGGGACTCGCTGCCGGCTGGGGAGCCCACGCCGACGCCGCCGGGCACGCCCGGTCACAGGTGGCGCAGCGCCAGCAGGTGCGGGCCACCCTCGTCGAGAACGCCCCGGACTACGTGCCGTCCCAGAGCGGCGTGCAGAACGCGGTCACCTACCCGGTCAAGGTCCGCTGGACCGAGGACGGCCGGGGCGTCGTGGCGAAGGCACCCGTCTCCGCGGGCCTCGAGCGGGGCGATCGCGCCACCGTCTGGCTCGACCGGCACGGCCGGGTCACCACCGAGCCCTGGGGCTCCGAGGCCATCTGGGCCCGCGCGCTCACCGCCGCCTTCCTGGTCTGTGCCACCACCGCGACGCTCGCTCTCCTGGCCCGCTGCGTCCTGCGCCGCGTCCTCGACCGCGGCAGGATCGCGGCATGGGAGCGCGACTGGCGCCGGGTGGGACCCGAGTGGAGCCGGCGGCACGCGTAGGTCCAGGCCCCTGCTGCGCCGGACGGGAAGCCGGGCGCAGCGCCTCAGCGCCTGCTCAGGGACCCGACAGGCCCACCGGCAGAGCCGACAGGGCCCGGCGCCGGAGCCGTTCGGCCCCTGCCCCCACGGGCGCGGACCCGGCATCGTCGAAGTATCGCAAGGACGCCGTCCGGGAGACGCGATGACGCCGCCGGGCCCCTGCTCCGCCGACAGCAGGGCCCCGGCGGCGCCCCGCAAGGAAGCGCTCCCGGCCGTCGCCCGAGCCCCGGAAGGAGGCCGCCCATGACCACCACGGCACCGCGGATGAGTCAGACCCTGCCCGAGGAGTACCGCGGCCGGCTGATGCGCTTCGCCCGTGACGTGAGCTTCCCGGAAGGCACCCGGATCTTCGACGAGGGCTCCCGCGCGGACCGCTTCTGGCTCCTGCGCAGCGGCACCGTCGCCCTCGACATGCGAGTGCCGGGCCGGCACGCCCCCGTCGTCGAATACCTCGGCCACGGCGAACTGATCGGCTGGTCATGGCTGTTCCCGCCGTACGTGTGGCAGCTCGGCGCCCGCGCCGAGACCCGGGTCAGGGCCCACGAGTTCGACGCCTTCACGGTGCGCCTCCTGTGCGCCTCCGACCCCGGCCTCGGCTCGTTCGTGGCCCAGTGGGTGGGCGGGGTGCTCGCCCACCGGCTCAGCGTGACCCGCACCCGCCTGCTCGACCTGTACGCCCCCTACGGATCGGGGGCCGCGTAGCACCGACGACGGGCCGCCAGGGCCGGGCGAACGGTACCGTTCGGCCCTGGCGGATCAGTCGGTACGGCCTCAGGATCTAGACGGGTTCGCACCCACCCGTCTGGGCAACACCACATCCGAGGGGGCCGTATGTCACAGCCACGTACTTTCTCAGCGGACCGGCCCATACGCATCCTGCTGCTCGACGACCACGAAGTGGTGCGGCGCGGCCTGCGCGACCTCCTCGGAGCGGAACCCGACATGTCCGTCGTCGGTGAGGCCGCCACCGCCGCGCAGGCGATCGCCCGCGGACCCGCGCTCCGCCCCGACGTGGCCGTGCTCGACGTGCGCCTCCCGGACGGCGACGGCATCACGATCTGCCGCGAACTGCGCGTCCTCATCCCGGACGTGAGCTGTCTGATGCTGACGTCGTTCGACGACGACGACGCGCTGCTCGACGCCATCATGGCCGGCGCGGGCGGCTACGTACTGAAACAGATCAAGGGCTCCGACCTGGTCTCCGCGGTGCGCACCGTCGCCGCGGGCGAGTCCATGCTCGACCCGGCGACGACGGCCCGGCTGATGCGCAGCCTGCGCGGCCCGGGGCAGGGCGGCGCCGCCGAGCCCGACCCCGCGGGGGCGCCGGTGGCCGAGGGCGTCGAACTGACCGAACGGGAGCGGGACATCCTCGCGCTGGTGGGGGAGGGGCTCACCAACCGGCAGATCGGGGCGCGGCTCTTCCTGTCGGAGAAGACGGTGAAGAACAACATCTCCCGGCTGCTCGCCAAATTGGGCGTGGAACGCAGGATCCAGGCCGCCGTGATCGCGACGAAGCTGCCGCAGGACAAGTACCGGCCGTGACCGTCAGCGGCTCACGCGCCCTGCGGCGGTGAGGCGAGCGGCACCGTCCACTCCAGGAGGGTGCCGCCGCTGTCCCGCGCCGTCGCCGTCAGCACTCCGCCGCGCCGGGCGGCGCGGGCCGCGAGGTTGGCGAGCCCGCTGCGGTGCCCGTCCGACTCCGTGGCGATCCCCACACCGTTGTCCGCCACGGTCAGCGTCAGCGCGCCGCCGCGCACCACGAGGGCCACGTCGGCGGACGACGCGCGCGCGTGCCGGGCCACGTTCGTGAGCGCCTCGCCGAGCACCGCCACCGCATCGTCGGCGCAGGGCGCCGGCACGTCCGCGTCGATCAGGCCCTCCATGCGCAACGACGGGGTGAAGCCCAGGACTTGAGCCGCGTCCTCCACGGTCCGTACGACCCGCACCCGCAGTCCGGAGCCGGTCGGCGGGCCGCCGCGCTCGCGCAGGCCGAAGATCGTCGAGCGGATGATCTTGATGGTGGTGTCCAGGTCGTCCACGGCCCGCAGCAGCCGCTCCGCCGCCTCCGGATGCTGTACGAACCGCTGCGCGCTCTGCAGCGTCATCCCGGTCGCGAACAGCCGCTGGATCGCCAGGTCGTGGAGGTCACGGGCGATCCGGTCCCGGTCCTCGAGCAGGCTCATCTGCTCCGCGTCCCGCCGCCGGTCCGCGAGTTCCAGCGCGAGGGCCGCCTGCCCCGCGAACCCGCTCAGCGGTATCAACTCGGCCGCGGAGAACGGGGCGTGCTCAGCCCGGCGGGCCAGCATCAGCACCCCGCGCACCCCCTCCGACGTACCGATCGGCACCGCCACGGCAGGCCCGAGCCCCTCCCAGCGGTCCGGCTGATAGGTGATCCGCGGGTCCTTGCGGATGTCGTCCGACGTGACCAGGTCACCGACGGCGAGCGCCGCCCCGGCGAAGGTCCCCTCGCGCGGCAGCGTCACATCGCTGTGCGCGTGGGCGCGTTCGCCGAGCGCCAGCATCTCGTGAAGCCGGTGGTCGCCGGGGACGAGGAGCGCCACCACCCCGAGGTCCGCCGCGGTGATCTCCCGCGCCCGGTCCACCATGAGGCGCAGCACCTCGGCCTCGTCGGCGCCCGACAGCAGGCTCCCGGTGAACTCGGCGCTCAGCTGGAGCCAGCGCTCCCGCAGCCGGACCTCCTCGTACAGCCGCGCGTTCTCGATCGCCACGCCCGCCGCCGCGCCGAGCGTCTGCAGCACCGACACGTCCTCGTCGTCGAAGTCGCCGCCGCCGCGCTTCTGCGTCAGGTACAGGTTCCCGAACACGCCGTCGCGGACCCGGATCGGTACCCCGACGAACGTGTGCATCGGCGGATGGTGCGGCGGGAACCCCGCGGACGCGGGATGGTCGGCGAGCTCCGGGAGCCGCAGCGGCTCCGGGTGCCGGATCAGCTCGCCCAGCAGCCCGTGCCCCGACGGCAGGTCGCCGATCTCCGCGCGCAGCTCGTCGCTGATCCCGACCGGCAGGAACTGCGACAGCTTGCGCCGGTCCTCGCCGATCACCCCGAGCGCGCCGTACTCGGCGTCCACCAGGACCACGGCCACCTCGACGATCCGCCGCAGCACTTGGGACAGGTCCAGCTCCTGGCCCACCGACAGGACCGCCTCGAGCAGCCCTTGCAGCCGGTCCCGGGTACGGCGGACCGTGCCGATGCGCACCTGTAGTTCCTCGAGCAGTTCGTCGAGCCGCAGCCTCGGCAGTGGGCCCGACCCCCGTGCACCGTCCTCGGCCATCCGGCCTCCGTGGGGCCTTGGTGAGGTGTCGTTTCGTACTCAAGGTAGCGGCTGTTCGCGCCCCTATGACCTGCTTCGTCAGACCTCGGACGGTGGAACGGCGGAGTCCGCCGAGGGCGAGGCGTGCAGCGCGGCGATCTGGGAACGGGAGGTGAAGCCGAGCTTGGTGAGGATGTGCTCCACATGGGAGTCGATCGTCCGCTTCGACACCACGAGCTTCGCCGCGATCTCCCGGTTGGTGCACCCGTCGCCGACCAGCGCGGCCACCTGCCGCTCACGGGGCGTCAGACCGTCGGTGGGGCCCGAGCGCTGCGGCGGCACATCGGGGGACGCCGCCGACTCGTCGTCGAGCGCCAGGTCCACCACGACGTCGAACGGGAGCGCCGTGCCCTCCTCGAACGAATGGTGGTACCCGTCGGCGCCGAGCACCTCGCGGGCCAGGTCCGCGGCGTGCGCGTGCAGTTCGTGCAGCACGGGCAGGCCGAACCTGGCCTCCTTCGCGGCCCGCCGCCACAGCGCGTCGGCCGCGCCCTGCAGCGCGGCGACCCGCTCGAAGCGCCGCAGCTCCGCCGCGTGCCAGGCCAGGCCCTCCATGAAGTGGGCGAGCCCCATCAGATCGTGCAGCGCGGCCTTGGCGCGGATGCCCTCGCGGGCGCACTCCACGGACGCCTCGTGATCACCCTTCAGCCACAGGCCCACGCTCTTGACCCACAGGGCCCAGCTGCGCGCCCACTGCTCGCCCGGATGCGCGGCGCCGCGCGCCAGCGAGTCGTCGCACCAGGCGATGCCCTTCTCGTGGTCACCGGAGACGATCAGCATGAACCCGGCGTAGAAGCCCAGCATGAGCAGGCCGGTCTCGTCGCCGAGCGTCGTCATCCGGGCCCGGGCCTCGTCGAAGTCGTCGGCGCAGCCCTCCATCTGACCGAGGAAGTAGCGCCGGTGCGCCTGGAAGGCGAGCGTCCACGTGGCACCCACCCGGTCGTCGATCCGCGCGGCGACCTGCTCGGCCTCCTTCAACAGCGCCTCGTTCTTGCCCCGTTCCCCCTGGATGTCCATGTACCAGCTGATCAGATACAGCGCCTTGACGCGCTGCGGCGTCTCGTCGCGGCAGCCGTCCAGGGTGCGGCGCAGCCAGTAACGGCCCTCGGTGAGCAGCCCGGTCGCATGCCAGTAGCCCCACAGGGACGTCGCCATGTCCAGGCCGTCGCAGTGCAGCCGGGGTGTGGCCAGGCAGTGCTCCAGGGCGACCCGGACATTGGCCTGGTCCCGCACGAGCGCCCGCAGCAACGGGATCTGGGCGTCGCCCGTCCACTCCTGGTCGAAGGCGCGCGCCGCGTCGAGGAAGTACTCGAGATGGCGGCGCCGCGCCCGCTCCTCGCCGCCGAGCACGGCGAGCTGCTCCAGGCCGTACTCGCGGATGGTGTCGAGCATCCGGTAGCGCGTGCCCTCGGGCGTCTCGACCCGCACCACGACCGACTTCTCGACGAGGCCGATCAGCGAGGTCAGCACGTCCTCGACCGGCAGCACGTCCTCGTCGGCGCACACCACCTCGGCGGCCTGGAGGCTCAACTCGCCCGCGAACACGGACAGCCGGGCCCACAGCAGCCGCTCCGCCGCCGTCGACAGATCGTGGCTCCAGCCGATCGCCGTACGCAGTGTCTGATGGCGCGGCACCGAGGTGCGGCGCCCCCCGGTGAGCAGCCGGAACCGGTCGTCGAGCCGCGTCAGCATCTCGTCGAGCGAGAGCACGCGCAGCCGGGAGACCGCGAGTTCGATGGCGAGCGGGATTCCGTCGAGCCGACGGCACAGCGCCAGCACGTCCGCCCTGTTGTCGTCGCTCACCGTGAACCCCGGCACCGCCGCGGACGCCCGGTCGGCGAACAGGGCCAGCGCGTCGCACTCCCGCTCCGCGCCGCCCGCCGGCTGCGGCATGCTCAGCGGGCCGATCGCCAGGACGTGCTCCCCGGGCACGTCGAGCGGCTGCCTGCTGGTGGCGACGATCCGCAACCGGGGCGCAGAGCGCAGCAGTTCGTCGCAGAGCACCGCGCACGCGTCGACCAGGTGCTCGCAGGTGTCGAGCAGCAACAGCAGCTCGCGGTCCTCCAGATGGTCGGCGATCACCTCGATGGCGGGCCGCGCCGCCTGCTCCGGCAGGTCGAGCGCCGCCGCGACCGCGTTCGCGAGCAGCGCCGGGTCGTGCAGCGCCGACAGCTCCACGAGCCGCACGCCGTCGGGATACCTGCCCCGAAGGTCGCGCGCCGCGCGCACCGCGGTCCGGGTCTTGCCGACGCCGCCCGGCCCCGTCAGCGTGACGAGGCGGGCCCGGGTCAGCACGTCCGCGACCTGGTCCAGCTCCCGGCGCCGCCCGACGAAACTCGTCGTCTCGGCGGGCAGTTCGCCCGGCGTGCGCCGGGTGGGACTGGGGTTCATAGGGGGCTCACCTCGTGCGGTACGGAGGGGTGGCGACTGCCGTCGCCAGGCTAGGCCGAAGCGGCCCCCGGCGTACCCCCTTCACAGGACGACCACCCGAACGGGAAGGGGCAGACGGGTAGTTGTGCCAAGTCCCGCGAATTCCTCGCGCACTTCGGGGAAACCGTCACACGGAGCGTCCGGCTGACTACACTTCCGGGGAACTTGCGGCTGTCGCGCCGGCCGAGCAGCGCCCCACCGGCACCACCGGAGCCGAGACCTCCGGACCCTCCCGAAAGGCCCTTATGACCACCCGTCCGTCGTCGACCACCTCCCTGCCCGAGACGTTCGGCACGCTCGGCGTCAGCGCCCGGCGACTGGCGGCGGGCACCGGGACGGACGGCGGCGCGGGCGGCGATCTGCACGGCATCGTGGACACGCCGTACGGGACACGGCTGCTCATCGGCGACGTGATGGGCAAGGGCGCCGAACTGTCCCGCACGGCCGACACGGTCCTGCGCACGTGGCAGCGGCTCGCCCGCGTCCAGCGGACGTTGGAGGTGCTCGCCGTGCGGCTGCACTCGCTGGTCGCGCACTCCGAGGAGCCCGACCGGTTCGTCACCGCCACGCTGGTGACGGTCGCCCCCGACGGGTCCGCCGAGGTGGTCTGCTGCGGGCACCCGCCGCCCCTCCTGATGCGCGCCGGGGCAGCGGTTCCGGCTGCCGTGCCCGCCCCCGCGCCGCCTCTCGGCCTGCTCGACCTCGCGCACGGCTGGTGCGGCGCGGAACACATATCCGCGACCGCCTGGGACCGCATGCTGCTGCACACCGACGGCGCCACCGAGGCCCGCGACGCGGAGGGTGAGTTCTACCCCCTCGCGGAGCGCGCCACAGAGCTGAGCGAACTGCCGCTCGCCCCGTTCACCGCCGCCCTCTCGGCCGACCTGCTGCACCACGCCGGAGGCCGCCTCCAGGACGATGCCACGTTGCTGGCGCTGGAGCCTGCGAGCAGGCAGTGAAATCCGTTGCTCCGAAGCTGTTTTCGTCCCGCGTGACAGGGGAGACGGAGGGCGGACCGTGTGACAGCAGACGACGACGGAAGGGAGTTGCAGAACATGCTCCTCGCCCATCCCGCCCTGTTGACCGATCTCATCCGCGAGTACGAGATGCTCAGCGCGCTCGACGCCGACGACGGCGGACCCGCCGCGCGGCGCCGGCTCGACGACGTCGGATACAGCCTCTGCGTGGCCACCGGCACGAGTGACGTGGACGCGGCGCTCGTCGCGGCCCGGCACCGGCTGCCCGGGGCGCGCGTGCACGACGACTCGATGCTCACCGCCCGGCGGCGCAGGACGCCGCACATGTGCCGACACCGGTGAGGGTGGGCGTCAGCGCGCCTCGGGCCGTTCGACGGCGCCGATGTCGACCGTGCCGCTCCTGTCGGCATGCGGCGCGGGCCGTTGGCTCGTGCCGCCGGTGCCACCGGACGCCGTGATCACACCGATGGCGATGGCGGTCGCGGCGACACCGCCCCCGAGCGCGATTCGGGAACGCGGGCGCCGCTTGCCCCGCGCGGGACGGGGATCGCTCGGGTAGGGGAGATGGGCCATCGTCGTGCCTCGGTCTCGTGCGGAGGTACGGGGGTACGGGGGTACGGGGAGCAGCCCAAGGCTAGGAGCGAGTGCCGGGCCGCGGGGCGGGCCAAGGTCCCGGATGACAAGGGCAATGGTCCCGACCCGTGGGCCGGCGGGCCGGCGGGCGTCAGACCGCCAGTGTGCCGCGGCCCGTGGTCTCCTCCATCAGTACCTGCCGGGCCTGCGAGGCCGACGACTGCCACAGCGTCGTCACCGGCTCCCACACCCGTACGCCGGTCGGCGAGCCGAGGGTCAGCGCCTGGAAGCTGCGGCCCTCGTGATCGGGCACCGCCGCGACCGTCACGTACATGACGGCAGGGGCCTCGTCCTTGGCGTCCTCCGCGTCGGACACCGACAGGACCGCCGCGTACGCCGTGTCGTGCGCGGCCAGGGTTCGGCCGGCATGCGGCACCAGCGGCAGCGGAAGCGCCGCCCCGTCCAGCTCTCCGTACGTGACGGTGGGGACGCGGTCGACGAGGCAGGCCTTCGACGAGTCGTTGCGCACGCTCAGCCGCAGGATGTCGGCGTTGTCCTCGGAGGGCTGGGCGCGCACGGTCACATCGTTCTCGCCGCAGCGAGCGAGCGCGGCGGGCGAGGCGGCCGAGGGGGAGCCGGCTGCTCCGGCCGCTCCCGCGGTCGGCGCGGCGAGCGCGGTCAGGGCGGTCAGGGCGAGCGCGGCGGCGGTGGCCGCCGCGGCATGACGCGTGACGTGACGAGCGCGCATCGGAAGTCCCCAGTCCGTGGTCGGTCCGTCGTGGTCGTTCACTGCCGCCAAAATGCGGCAATTACAGGCATACGACCCTAACCCGAAAGTGTGAGCGGGGGCACGCCGCCGGGGCGGGGGTGCACTGCGCGCAAGGTTTGCACGGTGTGCAAGAATCACGCCCGTGACCGTCTCCGACCAGCAGCCGAGCGCCCCCGCCGAGGGGCTGCGCGCGCGCAGGCGCCGCCAGACGCGCACCGAGCTGCACGCGGCCACGGTCCGCCTTGCCCGCGAGCACGGCTTCGCGCAGGTCACGGTCGAGATGATCAGCAAGGAGGTCGGCGTCTCCCCGCGGACCTTCTTCAACTACTTCCCCAGCAAGGAAGCCGCCCTCTTCGCCCTCCCCGGCACCGTGCCGCCCGCACTCGCGGACCGGTTCACCGAGGGGGAGGGGAGCGGGACCGACGCCGTGCTGCGCGACCTCGGCGACATTCTCGCCGACCACCTCCAGGAAGCGGTCCCCGAGCCGCAGGAACTGGAGGACCTGCTGCGCATCGCGGACGGCGTGCCCTCGGTCCTGGCCACCTTCCTCGCCCAGTGCGAGGCGGTCGAACGGGACCTCGCAGGCCTCATCGCCCGGCGCACCGGCACCCCGCCCGACGGCGCGGCGGCCGAACTGCTCGCGGGAGTCGCCATGGCGACCGTGCGCAGCGGGATCAAACGGTGGCAGCAGTCGAGCGACCACCACGACGGACCCGCCGGGCGCGTACGCGAAGCCTTCGACTCGCTGCGCACGCTGCTGGGACCGGCCGCCGTGAAATAGGCGCGCCACCCGTGTGACCACCTCCCCCTCGCGGTCACCCCCGAACTCCCCCTTCTCCCCGCATCAGCACCACCGAAGCACCCCGTACGCGGCAACCGCTCTCCCCGCCGCAGGGGCAGCCATGTACCACTCCACTCGCACACCACATCGGAGAACACCGCAATGACGCACGCCCCCGCTTCCGAGGGCATCGACTCCGGCCCCGACCCGGCGGCCGCCGGGCCCGAAGGGACCGAGGAGAGCACGGTCAAGCCGCACAACTTCGGCCTGATCTTCGCCGCGCTGATGCTGACCATGCTGCTCGGCGCGCTCGACCAGACCATCGTCTCGACCGCCCTGCCGACCATCGTCGGCGAGCTCAACGGCATCGAGCACATGGCCTGGATCACCACCGCGTACATCCTCGCTGCCACCATCGGCATGCCGGTCTACGGCAAGCTCGGCGACCTCATGGGCCGCAAGAACATCTTTCTCGCGGGCATAGCCCTGTTCCTGGTGGGCTCGGTGGTCTGCGGACTCGCCCCGAACATGGGCACGTTGATCGCGGGCCGTGCCCTCCAGGGCCTCGGCGGCGGTGGCCTCATGATCACCTCGCAGGCGATCATCGCCGACCTGGTGCCGCCGCGCGAGCGCGCCAAGTACATGGCCCCGATGGGCGCCGTGTTCGGCCTCTCCTCCGTCGTCGGACCGCTGCTCGGCGGCTGGTTCACCGACGAGCACTCCTGGCGCTGGGCGTTCTGGATCAACCTGCCGCTCGGCATCCTGGCCTTCTTCGTCGCGGTCGTCGCGATCAAGCTGCCGCGCAAGGCCGTCCAGGTCACGCTCGACTACCTCGGCACGATCCTGATGGCCGCCGCCGTGACGTGCACGGTCCTGTTCGCCTCGTGGGGCGGCACGCAGTACGAGTGGTCCGACCCGCTGGTCATCGGCCTCGGCATCGGCGCCGTCGTCGCCTGGGTGCTGTTCTTCTTCGCGGAGAAGCGCGCCGAGGAGCCGGTGATCCCGCTGCACCTGTTCCGGTCGCCGATCTTCAACGTCGCCACCCTGCTCGGCATGATCGTCATCGGTCTCGGCATGTTCGCGATCGTCGGCTACATGCCCACCTACCTGCAGATGGTCTACGGCAAGTCGGCCACCGAGTCCGGGCTGCTGCTGATCCCGATGGTCGTCGGCATCATGGGCACCGCCCTGCCGTCCGGCGCGATCATGTCCAAGACCGGCAAGTACAAGGTCTACCCGATCGCCGGTACCGCGATCATCATGCTCACGGCGTTCCTGATGTCGACGCTCGACGTGTCCGACCCGGTCTGGCTGGTGTGCGTGTACGTCGGTCTCGCCGGCGCGGGCGTCGGCCTGATGATGCAGACCCTCGTGCTCGCCGTGCAGAACGACTTCCCGGGCTCGGAGGTCGGCACCGCCACCTCCGCGAACAACTTCTTCCGGGAGATCGGCGCGACGCTCGGCACGGCCGTCGTGGGCGCCGTGTTCGCGAGCCGCCTCACCGACCAGCTGGCCTCGCGCATCCCCGCCGAGGCCGCCGCCAAGGTCGGCGACAGCGACTCGCTGACCCCGGCGCTGGTCCGCGCCCTGCCGGCCGACCTGCGCGACACGGTCATCAACTCCTACCAGGAGGCGCTCGTCCCGATCTTCCTGTACCTGCTGCCCGTCTTCGCCGTCGGCCTGGTCCTCGCCTTCGTCCTGAAGGAGAAGCCGCTCGCCGACAACGCCGACTGGCACGCGGAGAACGCGGGTCCGACGGCCGACAAGGAGCCGGAGCCGGTCGGCTGACCCGTCCGTACGGCACGGTGCCCCCGCTACGCTCCCGGAGCGCGGCGGGGGCACCGTCGCGTCAGTCGACCTCCAGCCACACCCCGTCCCGCATCAGGTCACGGCCCGCGAGCTCGTTCGCCTCGCGCCAGGCCTGGATGCGCAGGGGGCGGATACGGAAGTACAGATACGCTCCGCCGTCCCTCCGCGGATCGAACCCGGCCTGCGCCGCGAACGCGTCGCCGAACTCCTCGGTGACCTCGTCGGCGGGCAGCGCCTCGCAGCGCCCGGTGATGTGCACGACGTCCCGCGTCGGCCCGATCCCGAGGTGCACCTGTCCGCTCGCCACGAGATTGCGGGCCACGGGATTCGTCGCCCTTGTCGATACGTAGACACACTCGTCCCGCCACATGAAGGACAACGGCATCATGTACGGCGCACCGCCCTCGGGCCCGGCCGTCGCGACCCACGCGTCGACGTCCCGCTCCAGGCGGTCGATGGTGTCCTGCCTGCGTTGCTTCGCCGAACGGGCGGGCGCGGCCTGCGACATGGAATTCTCCTTCACAAGAACGACTGGCTTCTACGGCGATAGTGGATGGTGCACTGCCATGACACGCCGCTACGGAGGAATGTGACAGATGGCCGACGCCGACGTCCTGGCCGCCCGCTTCGAGGAGCACCGACCGCGGCTGCGTGCCGTCGCCCACCGCATGCTCGGCTCGTCCGCCGAGGCCGACGACGTGGTGCAGGAGGCGTGGCTGCGGCTCAGTCGCACGGCCGGGGCCGAGGAGATCGACAACCTCGCCGCGTGGCTGACCACGGTCGTCTCCCGCATCTGCCTCAACTTGCTGCGCGCCCGGGACACCCGCCGCGAGGACCCGCTCGAGGTCCAGGAGCACGAGGGCGGCGAAGGCCCCGTCGACCCGGCGGACGAGGCGGTCGCGGCCGACTCCGTGGGGCTCGCGCTCATGGTCGTCCTCGACCGGCTCGCCCCGGCGGAGCGCCTGGCCTTCGTGCTGCACGACCTGTTCACCGTGCCGTTCGAGGAGATCGCGCCCATCGTCGAGCGCACCCCTGCCGCCACCCGCCAGCTCGCCAGCCGCGCGCGGCGCCGGGTGCGCGACGCCGATCCGCGCGCCACGGAGGAGGCGGACCGCGAGCGGCGCCGCGAGGTCGTCGAGGCATTCCTGGCCGCGACCCAGGGCGGTGACTTCGAGGCGCTGCTCACCGTGCTCGACCCGGATGTCGTGGTCCGCTCGGACGCCGCGGCGATCGCCATGGGCTCGGAGCCGGAGGTGGTCGGCGCGCGTGCCGTGGCCTCCCTGTACGCGGGCCGCGCCAAGGCCGCACGCCTCGCGCTGCTCGACGGTTCGGCCGGCGTGGTGTGGACGCACGCGGGCACCCTCAAGGTCGCCTTCGCCGTCGAGGTCGACCTCACGGCCGACCCGCCCCGCATCACCGGCATCGAACTCGTGGCGGACGAGAAACGGCTGGCGTCAATGGAGATGGTGCCCCTGCCCCGCCGCAGGAGCCGGGCCCCGGAGGCTTAGGGCCCTTCTGACGGATCAGGCTGGGCTCGGGAGACCGCTTCGTTCGGCTCCGGTGAGCGGGGTCTGGTGCGTGCAGTTGCAAGGCGGAGGAGGGCGTCAACGCGGAGCGTTGGCAACCGACGACAACGCCGCAGATGTGCGTGCCAGACCCCGCGACTCCAGCAAGATCCGTCAGAAGGGCCCTAGCCCCCGGAGGGCTCCGCATAGCACCGCACGGTCACCGGCTCGCCCGGCCCCCACACCTGTTGCCCCTGCCCGAGGAACCGCCATCCGAGCCGTTCGTACAGCGTGATCGCGGCGCGGTCGGTGGTCACGACGTCGAGCACGGGCAGGGCGCCGCGCAGGCGTGCCTCGCGCGCGGCACGCTCCAGGAGCGCCGTGCCGACCCGCTGCCCGCGCGCGGACGGCGCGACGAACAGCCGCCCCACGACGGCGACGGAGGTGCCCGCGGGTACGAGGGTGGGGGCCATGTCCCCCGGGGCGGGGCGGGTCAGCAGGACGTTCCCGACCACGCGCTCGTCGTGGCAGCCGACCCACGCGCCCACGGCGTCGTCGCCGCGCAGCCAACCCACGGGGTCCTTGGGCCAGTTGACCGGGTAGCCGTCCGCGCGGTGCACCGCGCGCAGCACCCGCGCGCAGGCCGTCAGATCGCGGTCCCGCCGCGCCCTGACCCACGTACCGTCGTTCACATCGACCCACCGTTCCGCCACCGACTCCGTACGCGGCATCGAAGCACACGCTCCTCATGCGCTTGTCCGGCCCTCCCGGTCGGACTAGCGTGCCGCCGTGGATCACTTCTCGCGTTCATGGGCCGCGCTGCGCGCGGCGGTCGCAGCGCTGCCCGAGCAGGCTTTCGGGCAGCCCTCGGGATGCACCGGATGGCTGGTGCGCGACCTGGTGTGTCATCTGGTCATCGACGCGCAGGACGTGCTCATCACCCTGGCCACTCCCGCGGCGTCGGAGCCGACCGTCGACGCGGTGACGTACTGGAACGTGGGCGGTGAGCCGCCGACCGGCGAGGACCCCCTCGACGCGCTGACCGTCCGCCTCGCCACCGCGTACCAGGACCCGGCGCTGCTCACCTTCCACCTCGACGACGTCGGGGCCGCGGCGGGGCGCGCCGCGGGACTCGCCGACCCGGACGCCCGCGTGAGCACACAGGGGCAGGTCCTCACGGTGCGCGACTACCTCACGGCGTACGTCCTGGAGTGGACCCTGCACCACCTCGACCTGACCGCCCACCTCCAGGGCGTGCCCGGTCCGCCCGTGGAGGGCCTCGCCCGGGCGCGAGTGCTCCTGGAGGGGATCGCGGGCGCCGCGTTCCCCGCGGGGTGGGGCGACGCGGACGTGCTGCTCGTCGGAACGGGGCGCAGGCCGGCGACCGAGGAGGAACGGCGCGAACTCGGCGCCCTGGCGGGGAAGGTACCGCTCGTCATCGGGTGACCGGCAGATCGATCGATGGGCGCCGGATCAGCGGCCCCGACCGGAAGCGGCCTCGCCGAGCCGGTCCAACACATACGCGATGTCGGGGTGTCCGGCCGTACCCGCCCGGTACGCCGCCCGAACGGTGCGCTCCACGGGGGAGCGCAGCGGGTGCAGGGAGACACCCTCCAGGCGGTCGGGCAGGGCGAGTCGGGGCACCAGGGCCACTCCGGCGCCGCGCGCCACCAGGGCCGTCAGGACGCCGAAGTCGCTCGCCCGCGCCACCGCACGCGGCACGAACCCGGCGGCCCCGCAGGCCCGTTGGGTCATCTCGTGGCAGGCGGTGTCGGCGCCGGGCACCAGCCACGCCTCCTGCGCGAACGCGGCCAGGTCCGCCTTGTCGCCCGGCGAGAGGCCGTGTCGTGCCGCCGCCTCGGGATGCAGCGCCAACTCCACCGGCTCGTCGAAGAGATGACGCTGCTCGCAACCCGGCGGCAGCGGCCGGGGCAGCAGGCTGTACGCGTGCGTGACCGCGACGTCGACCGTCCGCTGCCGCAGTGCCTCGTCCGCGGCGTCCGGCTCGTGCTCGACGAGGTCGAGGCGGGGCGCTGCCACGCCGGGTTCGGGCCACACCAGAGGCAGCAGCACCCGCGCCGCCGACGGGAACGCCGCGATGCGCACGGCGCCCGGCCGCCCCTGCCGCAGCGCCGCCACATCGGCCTGCGCCGCGGCCAGGTCGGCGAGCACCACCTGCGCGTGCTCCACGAGCAGCCGCCCCGCGCCGGTCAGCCGCAGCGCCCGGCCGTGCTTCTCCAGGAGTACGAGACCCGTCTCCTTCTCCAGCGCCGCCAACTGCTGCGAGACCGCGGGCCCCGTCAGATGCAGCGCTTCGGCGGTCGCCGCCACCGTGCCGTGCGCGGCGAACTCCGCGAGCAGCCGCAGCCGCCGCACCTCCAACACCAAAGCTCACCTACTCGAAAGGGGAAGAAAGAGTAACTGGACCTTTCCTATTTTACGCAGCAGGGTCGGGAGGGTGAAGTCCATGACGTTGACGTTCGACAAGACCTCCCTCGCCCTCGCGGCCACCGTCCTGCTGTGGGCCGCGGCGTTCCCCGCGATCCGCGTCGCCCTCGACGGGTACGGCCCGGCCGCGCTCTCCTTCGTGCGGCTCGCCTCCGCGTCGCTCGTGCTGCTCGCCGTGGCGCCGTTCCTCGGCGTGCGTAGGCCGCGCAGGGCCGACCTGCCGCGCATCCTCGTCGTAGGGGCCTGCGGGATGAGCGCGTACCAACTCCTGCTGAACTGGGGCGAGACGAGGGTGCCCGCCGGGACCGCGAGCCTCATCGTGGCGTCCGTGCCCGCGATCAGTGCGCTGCTCGCCGTCGCCTTCCTGGGGGAGCGGCCGACCTGGCGCACGATCGCGGGGTCGGGCATCGCGCTCGCAGGCTGTGGGCTGATCGCCGTCGCGGGCGGGGAGACCGGCTACACGGCCGCCGCCTGGGCCGTCATGGGTGCCGCCGTCGTGCAGGCTGTCCACCACTTCGCCATCAAGCCGCTGCTGCGGCACCGCACCGGCCTCGAGGTCGCCTGCTACGCGATGTGGGCGGGCACGGTGCTGTTGCTCCCGCTGGCTCCGGGGGCGCTCGGTGAGCTGGTGCGGGCCCCGGCCGAGGCGACCGTCGCCGCGGTCTGCCTGGGGCTGCTGCCGTCGGCCGCCGGATTCGTGGTGTGGGGATACGCGGTGGCCCGGCTGACGGTGACGGCGGCGACCGCCGCGCTGTATCTGGTGCCGGGCGTGACCCTGGTGGTCGCCTACCTGTGGCTGGGCGAGGCGCCGACGCCGGTGGAGGCGATCGGCGGGGTCGTGACGCTCGCCGGTGTCGTACTGCTGGGGCGCGCCGCACCGAAGAGGCGCGCCCCAGCGAACAGGCGCGCCGCACCGAAGGGGTGCGACGTGCCCGAGGAGCCGTGCGACGTGCCCGATGAGCCGTGCGACGTGCCCGTGGACCGCGTCACGCCAGCGACAGGAACAGCTTCTCCAGCTCGTCCTCGCTGAGCGGCGGCTGTTCGCCGTCCGCCGCGGTCATGCAGTCCCGCATGCCGGAGGCGATGATCTTGAATCCGGCCCGGTCGAGCGCGCGTGAGACGGCGGCCAGCTGCGTGACCACGTCCTTGCAGTCGCGGCCCGCCTCGATCATCGCGATGACACCGGTCAGCTGTCCCTGCGCGCGGCGCAGCCGCTTCAGGACCGCGTCCATCGCCTCCGGGTTGCCCGTGCCGCTCATGAGCGCAGTGCCGCGCGGGCGGTGTCGAGCGCGCCCGGCGCGGGCCGGTTGAAGGGGAGCTTGCCGAGCAGCGCCGCCATGCCGCACGTGTTGCTCACGCCGGAGTAGACGAGGCCGGAGGCGACGCCCGCGGCGAGCAGCCGGCCCTTCGGGGCGCGGCGGCCGAGCGCGAGGCCGAGCAGCACCAGCGAACCGGCGGCGAACCGGACCTGGCGGTCCATCGCCCAGACGGCGCGCCCGGGGCGGGCCGCGGTGTCGACCGGCAGCCCTTCGGCGGTCCAGGCCTGCGTGCCACCGTCGAGCCCGACGGCGTCGACGCCGGCCTCCGCGAGCTTCGCGCAGGCGGCGGCGGAGCGGTGCCCGGCCGCGCACACGACGACGATCCGGCGGCGCCCGGCGGCGTCACGCAGGTCGGGCAGCAGCTCGTCGATGAGCTCCGCGGGGACATTGAGGGCGCCGGGCACGTGCCCCGACGCGTACTCGGCGGGTGCGCGCACATCGAGGACGAGGGTGTCGTCGGCCCGGCCGTGCAGTTCGGCGGGGGCGAGGGTGGTGCTCATGTCTCTCCTGTCTCCCTGGTATACCCCCGAGGGTATCACCGTGTACCCCCGTAGGTATGTGCCGGAGCGGCCGGGCAAAGTCCCACCGAAAGCAGGACAAGAGATGTCGGGATTCCGGGACATGCTCGTGAGAGCGAGCCACATGGCAACAGAAGCGTGAGCCACACGGCAATGACGCTGGACATCTGAACCTGGAAGCAACGGGAGACACCTTCATGCCTGACAACGCCCACCCGGCGACCGACGAACAACCCCTGCGCGGCAAGGTCGCCCTGGTCGCGGGAGCCACCCGTGGTGCCGGCCGCGGCATCGCCGTCGAACTCGGCGCGGCCGGCGCCACCGTCTACGTCACCGGCCGCAGCACCCGCGCCCGCCGCTCCGAGTACGACCGCCCGGAGACCATCGAGGACACCGCGGACCTCGTCACGGCCGCCGGCGGCGAGGGCATCGCCGTCCCCACCGACCACCTCGAACAGGACCAGGTGCGCGCCCTCGTCGAGCGCATCGACCGCGAACAGGGCCGCCTCGACATCCTCGTCAACGACATCTGGGGCGGCGAGAACCTCTTCGAATGGGACACGCCGGTCTGGGAGCACGACCTCGACAACGGGCTCAGGCTGCACCGACTGTCCTTCGAGACGCACGCCGTCACCAGCCACTACGCGCTGCCGCTGCTGCTGCGCACCCCCGGCGGCCTGGTCGTGGAGGTCACCGACGGCACGGCCGAGTACAACAGCACGAACTACCGGGTGTCCTTCTTCTACGACCTGGCCAAGAGCACCGTCCTGCGCATGGCGTTCGCCCTCGGCCAGGAACTCGGCGCCCGTGGGGCCACCGCCGTCGCGCTCACCCCCGGCTGGATGCGCTCGGAGATCATGCTCGGCCACTACGACGTCACCGAGGAGAACTGGCAGGACGCGGTGCGGGTGCAGCCGCACTTCGCCATCTCCGAGACGCCCCGCTACACCGGCCGCGCCGTCGCCGCGCTCGCCGCCGACCCGGACGTCGCCCGGTTCAACGGGACGTCCCAGTCCAGCGGCGGCCTCGCCAAGATCTACGGATTCACCGACCTCGACGGCAGCAGGCCCGACTCCTGGCGCTACCTCGTCGAGGTGCAGGACGCGGGCAAGCCCGCCGACGTCACGGGATACCGCTGACGGTCGCGGACGGCCGCTCAGCCCTCGTCCGGGTCGACGGGCCGGGCCGGCCAGATCGCGCTGCCGCCGCCGCGCCACTCGACGACGTCCGGGTCGTCGAGCGGCGCGTCCTCGAGCCCCGCGCGCCGCAGGAACTCCGCGACATCGGCCACGGAGCGGGCCACGCCCACGCTCTCGCCACCAATGCTGACCTGCCGCCCACCGGGCTGACCCACGTGCACGACAAGCGAGGGGAATCCGTCGAGTCCGTCCATGCCCCTCAGCTTGGCGGCGCCGGGGGAGCGCCGCACCTCCAGCGCCCACGGATTCCGGCCCGCTCGTACGGTCTGCGAGAATCCGTGCGGGCCGCCTCGACCCCGGCGGCGAGGGCTGGCTGATCCTCTCCGACCTGGCCGAACTCCTCGGGCTGCGGGCCCGCGACGAACTCGCGAACGCGTTCGCCGCGGCGGGCCTGCGCGTCGTCGGCCGCCTCGATGTCAGGCCGTGCCATCCGCGCTCCCGCGACCGCACCGATCCGCTGCACGCCGCACGCGCGGCGGAGACGACGTCGCTGTGGCGATTGGTCCCGACGGGGGAGGCCACCGTGCGTACATGACGGTGAATCAGGCGTGGCAGCGCGGGACCGCAGGGACAACATGGGGTAAAGGGGTCAGATCACACTCGCTCCGACATCCGCTCGATGGAGGTACTCCATGGCCCCTCAGCACCGTCTCCGCCGCCGCCACACGGTGGCCGCGGCCGCCCTGCTGATCACCACGCTCACGGGGGTGGCGCCCGCGGGGGCCGGAGCGGAGGAGGGCAGATCCGCTCCGGCCCCCGGCCGGGAGGCCGCCAAGGGCAAGGGGACCAACCTGCTCGTCGCGGGGCTCGACCACCGCAGCGGGATGTCCCGCGAGGAGATCCAGCGGCTGCACGTCGGCGGACAGCAGTGCGGCTGCACCGATGCGCTGATGCTCGTGCACATCGCCGCCGACGGCCGCCGCCTCAGCGTCGTCTCCCTGCCCCGCGACTCCTTCGTCCGCTTCGCCCGGCACAAGCACCCCGCGCACAGCGGAAAGATCAACGGGGCGTACGCGCACGGGGGCAGGGACCTGGCCGTCCGTACCGTCGAGCGCGCCACAGGGGTGCGCATCGACCACTACATGGAGGCCGACTTCCGAGGGTTCGTGGACGCCGTCGACGACCTCGGCGGCGCCGAGGTGTGCAGCGCGAAACCGCTGCACGACGAGAACTCGGGACTCGACCTGGCCGCGGGCATCCACGACGTCGACGGCGAGCACGCCCTGCGCTACGTCCGCGCCCGCCACCTCGACCCGCCCGGCGACCTCGGCCGGGTGCGCCGCCAACAGAAGCTGCTGCTTGGCATGTTGGCGCGGCTCTCCGACGCGCAGGTCTTCAAGGACCCGATGGCGACCGCCCGCACGGCCCGCGCGCTGATGTCCCACGTACGCGCCGACGGCCACACGGACACCCGCACGCTGATGTCCCTGGCGTGGAAGCTGCGCGACCTCACGCCGCGGCGGACGGAGTTCGCCACCGTGCCCATCTCGAACTTCGACTACCGGGACCCCGAGTGGGGCTCGTCGCTGCTGTGGGACGACAAGCGGGCGAAGGCCATGTTCGGGGCGCTGCGCGCGGACCGGCCGCTGGCGTCCCCCCGGAAGTCCGGCGGCCCGGTCCCGGTCGGCATGCCGCCCAAGGAGACCAAGGTGCGGGTCGACGACCCGCGTATCGCCGCCGGGCTGCGCGAGAGCGGCTTCGACGTGACGGAGGCGCCCGCGCCGAGCAGCCGGCCCGGCGGACCCACCGTCGTGACGTACGATCCCGAACGCGCCCGCTTCGCGCCCTCCCTGGCGGCCGCGCTGCCCGGCGCGGAGCTGCGGTCCGTGGCCGGTTTCGGCCCGGTCTTCCAGGTCGCCGTCGGCGGCGACGATCGCGGTGTGACGCAAGTGACGTACGACCGCAGCATGGTGGAAGGAGCGCCGGTTACGGGAGACCGGCTGCGCTGCGGGAGCCCTTCGGGCGAAAAGGGCTGAAAACCGACTGCTGCGGGGCCACTTGAGGTTCGGTGACGGGAGCGCGACGCTCTGTGTTGCGGTTACGGTTCTGCTGTGGTGATCAACGCGCAAGGCAACAACGAGGCACATTCCACCGAGCCGGGCACGGCGCTGCTCCTCGCGGCCGCGCCCGCCGGCAAGGCGGGCCTCATCGACGCGGTCTCCGTGCTGCCCACGCTCGCGGCGGTGCCGCCGGGCGTGCTCACCGGCACGGCGGCGGCGTCCGTCGTCGAACTCGCGGACCCGCTCGACCCACAGGCCGTCCTCACCCGCCTGCGCACGGCGGCCGATCAGCCCGGCCCGCTCCACCTGTATGTCGCGGGTCAGCTCCACCTCGACCAGCGTCAGCGCCTGTTGCACCTGGCCCTGGCCCGCACCACCCCGTCCACCCTGCGTTACACGGGGCTGCCCTGGCACTGGCTCACCGGCGAACTCACCCGGCGCCGCGCGCACACCACGACCGTCGTGCTCGACCTCGTCGCGGACGCGGAGGCCTGGAAGCACGTCGCAGCGGGCGGCCTGGGCCTCGGCCACGGCACGAGCCTCTTCGGCCGGGTCCAGCCGCCCCCGCCCCGCCGCACCACCCTCACCCCCACCTACCTCCGCGCCTACGCCGACATCTGGCGCACGGGCGCCCGCCCCGCCCCACCGGCCCTCCACGAAACGGCAGCCTCCCACGCGGGCCCGGCGGGCGCGCTGTTCGTGTCACTGGGCTCGGGTCACGTCCCACCGACACCGACCGGCCACGCGGCGGACCACGCGGCTACGGGCGGGCCCGGCGGGGCGGATCCTCGGGGTACGGGAGCGGGTGCGTCGCCGCAGCCTCCGGTTACGAGCCCGGCTGCGGCTACGGTCGCGACCCCGGCTCCGGCCTCACCTTCGATTCCGGCTCCGGCCTTGACCCCGGTTCCGAGTACGGATGCGGGTGCGAGCCCGTCTCCGGCTCCGGCTTCGAGCGCGGCTCCGGTCTCGACTCCGGCTCCGGTTACGAGCCCGGCTGCGGCTCCGAGCCCGGCTCCGGCCTCGCCCCCGGCTCAGGAGCGGCCTACGGACTCGGGCGCTTCACTGGCTGTGGCCCCGGGAACGGGTTCGGCGCCGGAGCAACTCCCGGCCGCGGGCGGGGCGGCGTCGTCGGCCTCGACGCCCGTCGCGGATGCGAGTGCGGCTTCGGCCACCGGGGCGCAGGCAGCATCGGCCCGGCCCGAGGATTCAGGTCCGTCCGAGGCCACGGCCGTTGGTGAGGCGCCGCGTCAAGGCCCCGCTCCCGTCTCGGATTCGACGCCGATACCGGTCGCGCACCCGATGTCGGGTACGGAACCGGTCCATGCCCCGCCGTTGCGATCCGCCTCGACTCCTGCGGCAGTTCCGCCGCCGCTCGCGGCTTCGGATCCGGCCTTCGCTCCTGCTCCGAGCCTGACTCCGGCCTCGGCCCCATCGTCGGATCCGGCCTCGACTCAGGCCCCGACTCCGGTCTCCGCTCCGGCTCCGAGCCAGGTTTCGGCCTCGACGTCGACATCGGCTCCGGCCTCGGCCTCGAGCCCGGCCCTGGCCCCGGCTCAGGGTTCGGCCCCAGCTTCGGCTCCGACTCCGACTCCGAGTCCGGCTCCGGTTCCGGTCTCGCCTCCGGCTGCGGCTGCGGCCTCGACACCGGCCCCGGCCTCGGTTCAGGGTTCGGCCCCAGCCTCGACTCCGAGTCCGGCTCCGGTCTCGCCTCCGGCGCCCGCCGCGCCTCCGGCTTCGGCACCCGCACCCGTACCCGCTCCAACCCCGCCCCCCGTCGCGGACGCGCATCCTGAGCCCGCTCCCGCCGTGGGCGCGGCTTCGGACGCGGGGCGCGTCCAGGCGCCCGTTCCCCGGCCCGCCGTGCAGCTCGGCAAGGCTGAGGGGCCGAGTCGCGAACAGGCGTCCGCGCAGACGGCAGCCCCCGCCCCCGGCCCGACCGTCCAGCTCGACAAGGCTCCGGGGCCGAGCCCGATTGCCCCGCCGCCCCCGGTCGCCGCTCCTGGCAGCCCACCGTCCGGCCAGGGCGCCGTCCCGCCGATGCCCGTCGCCGCGCCCGCGCAGCCCGCCGGGCCCGATCCGCATGCCCTGTTGCTCGAGGCCGTGCAGGCTGGGCGGCACGGGGAGGCCGCGTCCATCGCGGCGGCGTGGGAAGGGGAGGCGCTTCGGGTGCACGGGATGCGGTCCTCGCAGGTCGTGCACTGGATGGAGGTGCGTGCCGACCTCGCGAGGCTGGCCGACGAACCCGGGCGCAGCTGCGAGCTGTGGATCGCCGTGGCCCACGCCCGGATGGCGCGCGGCGAGTCGCCCTCCGACGAGGACGTGGAGGCGGCCGCCGACCGCGCCCACCACCAGTTCGAACAGGTCCGCGACCCGGAGCGGGCCCGCGGGCACGCCGCCGGTCTGACCGCCCTGCGGGAGCAGGTGCCGGGTCGCCGCCCCGGTGCCCTCGACGCGATCAAGCGCCGCCTCGACGCGCTCGGCGACCCGAACCGGAAGGGCTGACCCGGCTGGGGTCAACAGGCCCGCCGCACATATCCCTTCGTGCCGGCGGGCCGCACGTCCATGTCGCGCAGCACGATCGACAGCCGGTCGCCCCACGCGCGGCAGGCCCGCTCGAAGTCGCCCTTGCGGTACTCCACGGCGAAGACCCGGTCGTCGTACGCCGACGCGTACTCCCGGCACTCGTCGTAGGCCTGGCACTCCTCCGTCACCGCGAAGTCGAACCCGATGTCGCGGCGCTTCGGCAGGAGTTCCGCGGTGTTCTTCTGCCCGACCGCGAGCCCGGCCCCGTGCGACCGGTCCGCGATCAGCTGGGCGAACGCGACGGCGTCCGAGGAGTCGAGCAGGCCGTCGGAACGCTCGTAGGAGTCGAGGTTGTCCGGCTCGACCGCCTGATACCCGTCGTCGGCGCAGCCGCGGATCCAGCCGCCCACGATGTTCGCGAGCCGCGCGCGCTTCGTCTTCGTGGAGATGTCGAACAGCGGCTCGTGCCAGTCCTCGTCGACCACCAGTTCTCCCTCCTCGTCCCGCAGCAGCAGGTCGTCGTGGTGGGCCCGCCACCACGTCACCGCGTCGGGCTGGGCCTGGAAGGCGTTGACGTAGCAGACGTTGTAGAGGCCGCGCGCGGGTGCGTCCCCGCGGTCCCGCGAGACGGCCCGCACCCCCGCGGCCGGCTTGTACGCACCGCCGATCTGGTAGTCGAACTGCGCATCCGGTGTCGGCCGTTGGACGCGCGGGGAGCGGCCCCCGGGCTCCGGTGACGAGCAGGAGGACACGGCGAGAGCGGCGGTCAGGGCGAGGCACAGAGCCGACAGACGACGGGAAACCGGACGGAAGATCATCGTCGCAGCCTAGAACGAAAGGCCGGGGCCCTCGTTCACAACGGGCGCCGGAAACACACCCGATCCTGCCCGGGACCGTCGTAGTCCGCGCGCACCGCGACCCCGCCCACCTCCCGGTCGCCCGGCTCCACCACGAACCCCAGCGCCCGGTGAAAGGCGATCGACCCGGTGTTCCCCGGCGAGGTGATCGCCCGCACGTCCCGCCGCCCGGCCCGCTCCGCCCGCCGGAAGAACTCCTCGTACAGGCCCCGCCCCACGCCGGAGCCACGCATCGCCGGATCGACGCCCACGAAGTGGATGTACGCGGAAGTCTCGTCATCGGCGGCGTACAGGCCCACCAGGAACGCCCGCACACCCGAAGCGTCCTCCGCGACCAGGCTGGTGCCCGCGAAGAACTGCAGGAACAGCCGGGGGAGCAGCAGCGACAACTCGCGCGCCTCCTGCGGCGTGCGCGAGTCCCCCCACCATTCCTGGACGCGCCGTACGAGCACGGGGTGGTCGCCCTCGTGGGCCGCGCGCAGCTCGGGCATCAAGGTTCCTTTCGTGTGCGTAAAAGTCCGCCGCGGACGGTTCGAACAGCCATCAAGCGGTACCAGTCGTGACGCACCTCATGCCCCGCCCCGGCACCCTCGGGAACAACCCTGCCACTCCGTCCGTTGACCAAGACGTGGACACGGATGGAACAGTGTCCCCGGGCCCTACCTATCGCCCGCAGGGAAGATCGTTCGGCTGAAGCCCTGCGGAGCCCCCCGCCGAGAGGCGACCGCCATCCGTGTCCCACTCAAAGCCGCCCCGGCCGTGGTCCCCCGTCACGGCCGGGGCTTCCTCTTTCCCGGGCAGGGCCCCGAGCGGCCCCGGTGTCGGCCCGCTGACCGTACGTGTCGGGCCCGACGGCCGACCTGGCATGATCGGGGGCATGGCAGAACGTGTGATCGCCGCGTGTGACGGCGCGTCCAAAGGAAACCCCGGACCGGCGGCATGGGCCTGGGTCGTCGCCGACGGCGACGAGAAGCCCGTGCAGTGGGAGGCCGGCGCGCTCGGCACCGCAACGAACAACGTCGCCGAACTCACCGCCCTGGAGCGGCTGTTGAGTACGGTCGCCGCCGATGTGGCGCTCGAAGTGCGGATGGACTCGCAGTACGCGATGAAGGCGGTCACCACGTGGCTGCCCGGCTGGAAGCGCAAGGGCTGGAAGACGGCGGCGGGCAAGCCCGTCGCCAACCAGGAACTGGTGCAGCGGATCGACGCGCTGCTCGACGGCCGCGCGGTGGAGTTCAAGTACGTGCCCGCGCACCAGGTCGACGGCGACCCGCTCAACGACTTCGCGGACCGCGCCGCCAGCCAGGCCGCCGTCGCCCAGCAGGACGCGGGCAGCGCGCTCGGCTCTCCCGAGCCGCCGCCGTCCGCCCCGTCCTCGGCCAAGCCGCCGCGCGCGAAGAAGGCGGCGCCCGGCAAGCGGGCCGCCTCCTCAGGCTCCTCCTCGCGCACCATCAAGGCGAAGTTCCCCGGCCGCTGCCGCTGCGGCCGCTCGTACGACGCCGGTGTGGACATCGCCAAGAACCCCGACGGCTGGGGCCACCCGGAGTGCCGCACGTCGGCCTGACCGAAACCGACACAGACGGGCCCGGCGCACACCGCGCCGGGCCCCTCTCCGTGCCTGTGCCTGCTCACGTACTCACGTGCTTACGTGCTCACCCGTACGTAGTCGACCACCAGCTGCTGCGGGAACTGGGTGCTGGAATCCGGGTCGCCCGGCCAGTCCCCGCCCACCGCCAGGTTCAGAATCAAGAAGAAAGGCTTCTCGAAGACCCACTGGTTGCCGCCCACGTCGGCGGGCGTCCGGGTCTGGTACACCGTTCCGTCCACGGACCAGGTGATCTTGTTGGGTGTCCAGTCCACCGCGAACGTGTGGAAAGCGTCCGCGAAGGCCTCGCCACCCGGCAGCGTGTAGCCCGCGCCGATCCCGCCGGCGCCGGAGTAGCCGGGGCCGTGGATGGTGCCGTGGACCGTCGAGGGCTCGAAGCCCACGTTCTCCATGACGTCGATCTCGCCGCAGTTGGGCCAGCCGGCCGAGCCGATGTCAGTGCCCAGCATCCAGAAGGCGGGCCAGATGCCCTGCCCGCGCGGGATCTTCATCCGGGCCTCGACGTGGCCGTGCGTCGTCTCGAACTTCCCCGACGTGTTGAGTCGTGCCGAGGTGTACTGGCATGTCCCGTACCAGCACTGGTAGTTGGATGGGTTCTCCTTGCGGGCCGTGATGACCAGGTTGCCCTGGCCGTCGAGAGCGGCGTTGTTGTTGCCGGACGTGTAGTACTGCCGCTCGTGGTTGCTGACGTTGTCTCCGGTCTCGGTCAGCCACTTCGAACCGTCGACCGCCGAGCCCGCGGGCCCGTCGAAGTCGTCGGAGAAGGTGACCGCCGTGGTGTGCGCGCCGTCGTCGCTGTCGGCGGCGTTCGCCGTCGGCACGAACGCGGCGGCGACGCACAGCAGGGCCGCGGCGCCCAGCGGGAGTCTGCGGCTCAGCGGGCGGAGTGAACTGCGCATGGGGCATCACATCACTTCGGGTAGGGGGTCGTGCCGTCCCGCGGCACGCCAGAAAGTGAAGGCAGGAACGCTGCGCTTGATGTGTTCCGTTCAAGGCTTGATTTAAGGGGTGGGGTCAAGGGGCGTCAAGGGACTGCGCGAAAGTCCGTACCAGGGATCCCGGTTAAGGTTTTCCGGCGATCTTCGAAGCGACCTCCGGCACGGGCTTCGATGCGATCTTCGAACCAGGAGTGATGTGAGCATGCTGCGGTGCGCCGTACTCGACGACTACCAGGGCGTCGCCCGTGAACTGGCCGACTGGGACCGGCTTTCGGGCCGCGTCGACGTCACGTACCTGAATCGGTATGTCGACACCCACGACGAGCTCGTCGCGCTGCTCGACGACTGCGAGATCCTCGTCGTGATGCGCGAACGCACCCCGTTTCCCGCCGAGTTGATCGCGCGGCTGCCCAAGCTGCGGCTCCTCGTCACCTCCGGCATGCGCAACGCGTCCATCGACCTCGACGCCGCCGCCGCGCACGGCGTCACCGTCTGCGGGACCGCGAGCAACCCCGAACCGCCCGTCGAACTCACCTGGTCCCTGATCCTCGGTCTCGCGCGCGGCGTCCTCACCGAGGGCGTCAATCTGCGCGACGGCGGGCCCTGGCAGTCCACCCTCGGCGCCGACCTGCACGGCCGCCGCCTCGGCCTGCTCGGCCTCGGCAAGATCGGCGCACGGGTCGCCCGCGTCGGCGCCGCCTTCGGCATGGATGTCGCGGCGTGGAGCCAGAACCTCACCGCCGAACGGGCGGCCGAGGCCGGTGCCACCCTCGCCGCCTCGAAGGAGGAACTCCTCGACACCAGCGACTTCGTCTCCGTGCACCTCGTCCTGGGCGACCGCACCCGCGGCCTCCTCGGCGCCGACGAACTGCGCCGGATGCGCCGCACCGCCTACCTGGTCAACACCTCGCGCGCCGCGATCGTCGACCAGGAGGCCCTGCTGCGGGCGCTGCGCGAGGGCTGGATCGCCGGCGCGGGCAGCGACGTCTTCGACACCGAGCCGCTCCCGGCCGACCACCCGCTGCGCACCGCCCCGAACTTTCTCGGCCTGCCGCACCTCGGCTATGTCACGCGCCGCAACTACGAGGGCTTCTTCCAGGGCGCCGTCGAGGACATCGAGGCGTACCTGGCGGGGAGCCCGGTCCGCACACTCGGCTGACCTCGGCTCAGCCGCGGACGAACTCCCGCAGCTCATCCGTGAGGTGCGGGAACTCCTCCAGTACGGCCCGCGTGGCGAACTCGTGGTCCGTGTAGTCGAAGCCCGGGGTGACGACCTCCGCCACCAGGCCGTGACGGGCGTCGCCGAGCAGGCGCGAGGCCTTCCAGTGGCCGCCGGGCACCAGCAGGAAGCGCTCGTCGTCCGGGCCGAGCGTGGTGCTCCGCAGGGCGCCGTCCGGGGCGACCGTCACGTACTCCAGGGGGCCGCCGTCGATCAGGAAGTGCAGGATGTCGCTGCGGTTGCGGTGCAGCAGGCCGCTCGGCTGCCGCTCGTCGAGCAGGTAGTAGATCGACGACGCCGAGGGGCGGGGGCCGTGCGGCGTCGACAGCTCGTACGGGCTCGTGTAGACACGCCGGAAGAAGCCGCCCTCCCCGTGGGGCTCCAGATCCAGCTCGCGCTGCCAGTCGCGCACGGTCGCTCCTCAGGGTGGAACATGGGTGGGTGATCAAGAGTAGAGGGCGAAGGGCGCGGGTGCCGGAGGTGTGCGAGTACCGTGCGCTGTCGCCCGCGCACCCGCCGTGACCTGCAACTCCGTGGTGAATGACGGGAGTTGGCATGACAGACTGCGGGCAGGTCACACGCATCGCCCGCCCGCACAGCGACGTTGGAGAGTTTCATGACGGCACCTGCTCCCCGGCCCCGTATCGACACCAGCCAGGCGCACCCCGCGCGGGTCTACGACTGGCTGCTCGGCGGGAAGGACAACTACCCCGTCGACGAGGCCGTCGGCGAGCAGCTGCCGCCCGAGGCGCGGGACGCCGCGCGGCAGAACCGGGAGTTCATGCACCGCGCCGCCGCCTGGCTCGCCGGGCAGGGCGTCGACCAGTACCTGGACATCGGCACCGGCATCCCGACCTCGCCGAACCTGCACCAGATCGTGCAGCGCGTCGTCCCCGCCGCCAAGGTCGTCTACACCGACAACGACCCGATCGTCCTGCGGCACGCGCAGGCGCTGCTCGTCAGCAGCCCCGAGGGTGTCACCGACTACATCGAGGGCGATGTCCGCGAGCCGGAAGCCATCCTCGAACACGCCCGTACCGTCCTGGACTTCGACCGGCCGATCGCCCTGTCGCTGATCGCGCTGATGCACTTCATCCCGGACGACGAGGAGGCGTACGGCATCGTCTCCCGGCTGGTGTCCGAGCTGCCGCCCGGCAGCCACCTGGTGCTGTCCAACGCCTCCAGTGACATCTTCCCCGAGCTGGTCGAGAAGGTCGTGGCCCAGTACACCAAGGCCGGTATCCAGCTGGGCTTCCGCACCCGGGACGGGGTGGCGCGGTTCTTCAAGGGGCTCGACCTCGTGGAGCCGGGCCTGGTGACCGCCACCGAGTGGTTCCGCGGCGAGCCCGCCCCCGAGGCCGAGCCGTGCGGCATCTACTCGGGCGTCGCCCGGATCTCCTGACTCACACGGAGGGCGGCGCGCCGTTCAGCCGGGCCGACAGCTGGTGCGCCGCCGCGACCACCGCCTCCGTGACCTGCGGCAGCGCCTCCGGCGGCAGCCGGAACACGGGCGCCGACACATTGACGGCCGCCACCACGTCACCCCGGTGGTCGTGCACCGGGACGGCGACCGCAGTCAGGCCCGGTTCCATCTCCTCCGCCGCCAGGGCGAAGCCGCGCACCCGCTCCGCCCGCAGCCGCTCCAGGACGGCCGGTACGTCACGGGGTGCCGCGTCCGTGCCCGGCAACGGCGCCCCGTCCTCGGTCGTCAGGAGCGCCGCCACCTGGTCGTCCGGAAGCCCGAACAGCAGCGCGCGGCCCGCGGACGTGCAGTTCAGGGGCGAGGTGCGGCCGATCCACTCGTGCGCCTGGAGCCCGCGCGACGTCCGCTCGGTGAGCACCGTGACGACGCCGTGCCCGGACAGCACCGTCAGATAGGCCGGTTCCCCGACACGGTGCACCAGATCCCGCAGCACCGGCGGCGCCTCCCCGTACAGCCGCTCCTCGCCCGCCGACGAGGCGAGCGCGAGCAGCTGCCAGCCGACGCGATAGCGCAGCGTGCGCGGATCCCGCTCCAGGAACCCCTCCTGCGCCAGGACCTTCAGGGTCCGTGACACCTGCGTCTTCTCCTTGCCCACCGCCTGGGCCACTTCCTGTACGCCCATGGGGCCCTGCGCGAGCGCGCGCAGCACGTCAAGGGCGCGGTGCACGCTGCTCAGGTTCTCCGCTGCCATGACGCAAGCCTGCCACAGCGGCGTGCGCATACAGCAACTCTCATTGTTCCATTCGCACGCACCACTCTATGGTCGATCGACATGTGCGGAATCGCAGCCATACACAGCCAGTCCATACGCAGCCAGTCCCTACGCAGCCGCCACGGAAGTGTCGACACCGAATGCGCCGACGCGGCGGCGGAGGGCATGCTCGACCGCCTCGCCCACCGTGGACCCGATGACAGCGGAACCAGAACGGTCGGCGGACACACCTGGCTCGGCCACCGCCGCCTGTCCATCGTCGACCTCGACGGCGGACACCAGCCCCTCGGCGGCACCCACGGCGACGACGACTGGTCGCTCGTGTGCAACGGCGAGATCTACAACCACGAGGCCCTGCGCGGGGAACTGCCCACCGAGGCCTTCGGCTCCTCCTCCGACTCGGCGGCGGCCCTCGCCGTGCTGCGCACCGACGGTCCCGCGGGCCTGCGCCGCCTGCGCGGCATGTGGGCGCTGTGCGCGGCCACCCCCGGCGGCCGGTTCGTCGCCGCCCGCGACGCCATCGGCGTCAAGCCCCTGTACTGGGCGCGCACCGACACCGCCGTGCACTTCGCCTCCGAACTGCGCGCGTTCCACGCCGACGTACAGCCGAGCGCCGAGATCTTCCCGCCGGGGCACTGGTGGAGTCCCGAGGACGGTCTGCGCCGGTTCGAGGACCCGGTTCCCGACGTGACCGACACCTGGGGCGGCGTGCCCGCCCAGGTCGTCGAGAAGGCCACCTTCGAGGCCGTCGCCGACTCCGTGCGCCGGCATCTGATGGCGGACGTCGAGGTCGGTGTGTTCCTGTCCGGCGGGCTCGACTCCAGCCTCGTCGCCGCGGTCGCCGCCGACGCGTACGCCCGCCGGGGCCGCCGCCTCAAGACCTTCGCCGTCGGCACGGAGGACTCCCCGGACCTGCTCGCCGCGCGGGACGCCGCCGCGTTCCTGGGCACCGAGCACCACGAGGTGGTGCTCGACGCCGGGGCCGCGGCGCGGGTGCTCGACGAGGTGGTCGGGTGCGTGGAGTCCTTCGACGCCAGCCTCATCCGCAGCGCCGTCCCGAACTGGTTCCTCTCCGAACTCGCCTCCCGGCACGTCAAGGCCGTCCTTACCGGAGAGGGCGCCGACGAACTCTTCGCCGGATACGGCTACTACCACGAGCGGCACGCCGCGCCCGACGAGCTGGACGCCGAACTGCGCCGCACCATAGGCGCGTTGCACGGCCTCAACCTCCAGCGCTGCGACCGCGTCACCATGGCCCACGGCCTGGAGGCACGCGTCCCGTTCCTCGACCGGGACGTCATCGCGCACGCCATGTCACTTCCCGCGCCCCTCAAGGCACTTGAGGCCGACGGCATGGAGAAGGGCCACCTGCGCCGCGCCTTCGCAGGCTGGCTCCCGGAGCACCTGCTGTGGCGGCGCAAGGAACAGTTCGGCACGGGCAGCGGCGCCGAGAGCGTCCTGAGCCCCCTGTGGGACAGTCGCATCACGGACGAGGAGTTCGCGAGGGCGAGCGCCGAGGCGGGAGCGCCCGAACTGCGCAGCAAGGAGGAGCTCGGCTACTACCGGACGTTCCGCGCCGCGCTGCCGGGCGTACGCCCGGAGGCGGTGCTCACCCGGTTCGCGACGGCGTAGCGACTACGAGAGCTGGGAGCGGGCCGCGGCGACCGCCTGCTCGGCGTAGCCGCGGCCGAACAGCACCGTGTGCACCAGGAGCGGGAAGAGCTGGTGGAGCGGGACGCGGCCCTCCCAGCCGGCGGCGAGCGGCGCGGTCCGCTCGTAGCCGTCGATGATCCGGTCCAGGTGCGGCGCGCCGAACAGGTGCAGCATCGCCAGGTCGGTCTCGCGGTGCCCGCCGTGCGCCGCCGGGTCGATGAGCCGGGCCGCGCCGTCGGCGCCCCACAGCAGGTTGCCGTTCCACAGGTCGCCGTGCAGGCGGGCGGGCCGCTCGGCGGGGCCCGCGATGTCGGGCAGCCGCTCGCAGACCCGCTCGATGGGCTTCGCCTCGGCGGGGGAGAGGGTGCCGGCGTCGACGGCCTCGCGCAGGTAGGGCAGCACCCGGTGGTCGGCGTACCAGCGCGGCCAGTCGTCGCCCGGCACATTGCGCATGGGGGCGAGGCCGATGTACGCGTCCGTGGGCCCTTCGGGCGGCGCCGCGCCGAACGCCGGGGCTCCGGCACCGTGCAGCCGCGCCAGGTCCGCGCCGAACCGCTCCGCGGCGTCCGGGCTCGGCGGCCCCTCCGCGACCCGGTCGACGACCAGACAGCGCTCGTCGGCGCCGTGCACGGTGGGCACCGCCACCGCGTCGGCCGCCGCGAGCCACCGGATCCCGGCCGCCTCCGCACGCACCGCGGCCGGGTCGTCGGCCTGCTTCACCATCACCACGCGGCCGTCGTCGAGGGTGACCTCGGCGAGGTGGGAGGAGCGGCGGCGCTCGGCGGTGACCGGGCGGCCGGTGAAGCGGGTGGCGGCGGCTGCGGAATCCGACATGACATCCAGCGTAGGACGGCCGCGGACCCGTTGACGTGCCGCCCGGCCCGCTGGTCTGCTGCGTTGATCAATACGGGGGCTTTCCCCGTTCGGCGCACGGAAGAGGCGAACACACATGAGTGCCACGGCAGTTGCTCCCGTCCTGGTCGTGCAGAACACCAGGAGCGGCGGCCCGGGCCGGATCGGCGACTGGCTGCGCGAGGCGGGCCTCGCGGTGGAGGTGCTGCGGCCGTACGAGGGCGAGGGCCTGCCCGAGACACTCGACGGGAGACCGTTGCTGGTGCTGGGCGGTGGATTCCTGCCGGACGACGACGCACGCGCGCCCTGGCTGCCCGCCACCCGCCGCCTCGCCGCGCAGGCCCTCGACGGCGGCACACCCGTCCTCGGCGTCTGCCTCGGCGGCCAACTGCTCGCCCACGTCGCGGGCGGCCGGGTGCGGGGCAATCACGGGCGGCCCGAGTACGGCAGCACCCGGATACGGCTGCGGCCAGAGGCCGCCGATGACCCGCTGCTGCACGGGCTCGGCGACACGGTTCCCGCCATCGAGCGGCACGTCGACCAGATCACCGAGCTGCCGCCGGGCGCCGCCTGGCTCGCGTCCACCGAGGCCTGCCCGCACCAGGCGTTCCGGGTGGGGGAGCGGGCCTGGGGCGTTCAGTTCCACCCCGAGGCGGAGGCCGCGCGGATCGCCGGATGGGACCCCGAGCCCCTGGACCGGCAGGGCTTCGACCGGGACCGGCTGCACGCCGCGGCGGTGGCCGAAGAGGGCGCGGCCGTCGCGGCGTGGTCGGAGTTCACACGGAGGTTCGCTCGGGTGTGCGCGACGACGCCGTGACCGGCTGGGCGGCGGGCGCGGGCGGGGCGGTCCGGCGCCGCGCCACCGACGCCACGACAGTGGTGAGCACGCCCGCGAGCAGCCCCCAGAACGCCGAACCGATGCCCAGCAGCGTGACACCGGAAGCCGTGGCCAGGAACGTGACGACGGCCGCCTCCCGGGACTTCGGGTCGGACAACGCCCCGGCCAGGGCGGACTCGATCGTGGCGAGCATGCCCACCCCGGCGACCGCCAGGACGAGCGCGTGCGGCATCGCGCCGAGCAGCGAGGCCACCGTCGCGCCGAGCAGGCCGACGCACAAGTAGAAGACGCCCGCCCATACGGCCGCGAGATAGCGCCGCTTCCGGTCGGGGTGGGCCTCCTCACCGGTGCAGATCGCGGCGGTCAGCGCCGCCAGGTTGAGGCCGAACGCCCCGAACGGCGCGAGCACCACCTGCGCGACACCGGTCCAGGTCAGGACGGGCGAGATCGGCACCTCGTACCCGGACGTGCGCAGCACGGCGACACCCGGCAGGTTCTGCGAGGCCATGGTGACCACGAACAGCGGCACACCGACGCTGATGAGCACCTTCCAGTCGAGCTCCGGCGTCGTGAACACCGGCTGCGCGAGCGAAAGGCGGACCCGCTCCAGGTGCCAGCCGCCGGTGAGGACGGAGGCCACGACGCCACCGGCGAGCGCCACCACCACGGCGTAGCGCGGCAGCAGCCGGCGGGCGAGCAGATACAGCGCGAACACCGGGAACGCGATGCCGAAGTGCCCGCCCATCTGTGCGAAGAGCCCCGTTCCGAAGTCCAGGAGCACCCCCGCGAGCAGCGCGGACGCCAGCGGCACCGGGATCCGGTCCATGAGCCGCGCGAACCACCCCGTCAGACCGCTCACCACGGTCAGCACGGCACTGAACACGAACGCGCCCACGGCCTTCTCCATGGACACCCCGCTCAGACTGGTGGCGAGCAGCGCGGCCCCCGGAGTCGACCAGGAGGTGAGCACGGGCGCCTTGTTGCGCAGCGACAGACCCACGGTCGTCACGGCGATGCCGACGCCGAGCGCCAGCATCCACGAGGACACCTCCCGCGCGTCCGCCCCCGCGGTCCGCGCCGCGGTGAACACGATGGCGGCCGCGCTGGTCACACCGACGGTGGTCGCGATGAGCCCCGCCGCCACGGCCGAGGGTGGAGCGAGGGCGCGTATGCGGGCGAGCGAGGACATGCGAGTGTCACTTCCGAAGGCAGGGGAGGGCAGGATGGTGTGAGCGTGCAAGGCGTTCCGTAAACGGAACGTTCTGTTTGTGGAACACTAAGGACGCGGACGGTGACACGTCAACACGCGCCGGCGGGCGCGGGAGGGGGCCGGGCGATGGGGCTTGGTGACGAAGTGGGGCGCAGGCTCAAACGGCTGCGCGAGGGCAGCGGTCTGTCCCTGTCCGAACTCGCGCGCCGCTCGGGCGTCGGCAAGGGCACGCTCTCCGAACTCGAGACCGGCCGCCGCAATCCCACCCTCGAAACGCTCTACGCCCTGACCACCGCGCTCGGCCGCCCGCTCAGTGCCGTCCTCGACGACCCCGCGCCGGGCGCGGGTGCGGGCGCCGCCGGTGTCTCCGGGAGCGCGGTCACCGCGGTCCTGATCGAGCGGTACGAGGACGCGGACGCGGCCACCGACGTCTTCCGCGTCACCATCGCCGAAGGTGCGACCCAGGAGTCCGCGGCGCACGTCCCGCGCACCACGGAGAGCCTGATGGTGCTCTCGGGGACGGCCGTCGTCGGCCCGCCGGACGCGCCCACGACCGCGGGGCCCGGCGGTCACGCCCAGTGGGCGGCTGACGCCCCGCACATCTACGGTGCGCCGGACGGTGAGGTCCAGGGGATCCTCTTCGTCCGTTACCCGAAGGCCGGTTGACACCTGGCCTCAGGCCTCAGGTGGCAGGTGTCAGGCAGCGTGGGGGGCCTGCGAAGGGCCGGTGCCCCGCAGCTCCGAGACATCGATGGAGTCGTCCGCGGACGGTGTCTTCTTCGGCACCGGCTTGCCGTAGTCGGTCAGTGTCATCGACAGGGACTCGTCGGAGTCCTTCTCCGTGGCACGCACCAGACGGTGCGGCTCGTCGGCGGTGACGTAGAGGGTGATGCCGCGTCCCTTGGTGTCACCGGACGGGGTCAACGGCACCACCTCGGTGCCCGCGAGCTTCTTCTGGTCGCCCTTCGTGAGCTCCTCCTTGGTGGCACGGTCCGAGCCGTCCTTGAGGCGCTCGCGGAACGAGTCGAGGTCGCAGGTGCCGGAGAGTCCGTCCAGCATCGGGTCGTCGGTGGTGCCGTGCACATAGCGGTCGCCGATCAGCTCGGCGGCCAAATCACCGCTGCGGCCCGGCAGTTGGGTCTTCCAGAAGGTGGCGTCCGGTTTGATCCACACCTCGTCGCCGCGCTTCACGAGGTCGACGGAGCCGCCCTTGGCGCCGCCGGTTCCCATGCGCAGCTCGCCCGTGCAGTTGCCCTTCTCGTCGAGGCGCAGATCGACGAGTGCCGGGGTGCGGGTGTCCTTGTCGTCCGAGCCGTTCTTCACCGTCAGGTGCAGGGACTTCGCGTCCAGGAGTTCCTTCTTCGCCGCGTCGGCCAGCTCCTGCGCGCTCTTGTCCTTCGCGTCTCCGGCGTCGGCCGCGGCGGGCCCCGCCGCGAGGAGGGTCGCGCACACGAACGCCGCGGCGACGGGCGCACGCGCGGCCCGGTGCAGCCGGGTCGGGGTCGGTCCGGCCATGACGCCACCTCGCCTTCCCGGACGCGTCGCACGTCCGAAACACCCACAAATTGTACGTTCTGCGGGGTGCGGGTGTCGTCCGCGAGGTCGCCGTGCGCGCCAGCCGTCGGTGTGTCAGTCGTCCTTGCCGCACACCCGCAGCCCCACCGGCGTCCCGCACGGAAGGTGGCCGTGGGTGGCGACGACGCCCTTGCCCGTGCCGTTGTCGACGGCGTAGGAGAGGAAGCTGGAGGCCAGCGAGTCCGCCGGCGGGCGGCCGTAGGTGTACGCGTACTCGATCTCACGGTACGGATAGCCGCCCGCGTCGAGCCGGTCCGGGTCCGGGGTGTGGCCGTCGAGGGTGAGCCGGTGCAGGCCCTTCGGCGCGTCCGGCGGCGACGCGGCGCGCAGCTCGCTGTAGCCGAGGGCGCCGGGCGTACGGGCCACGGTGTCGAGGACCTGCTCCGTCGAGTCCAGCTCGCAGCGCAGGACGCGGGCGGCGGCGCGGGCCGTGCGGTTGACGCAGTCGTCCGAGGACGCGGGCGGCTCGTCCGCGCCCGCGAGCACCCGCGCCGTGAGCGCGGACCTGGTGCCCGAGCCGGAGGTGCGGCTGACCAGGACGACCGGCAGATCGGGCCCGCCCAGCTGCGACCAATTGCGGATCTCGCCCCGGTAGACGCGCCGTACGTCGGCCACGGACAGATCGGTGAGACGGACGTCGTCGCGCGCGACGAGCGTGAACAGCGACACCGCGATACGGCTCTCGCTCAGCCGGGTGTAGCTCGCGGGGCGGGGCCCGTCGGAGAACGCGATGACCCGCGCCGTGCTGCCCGACTCCTCGCCGGACAGGGCGAGTTCACGCACTCCGGTGCGGCTGCCGCCGGCCGCGACCGTGATCCGCGGCTTGCCCCCGCAGTGGCCGCGGTACTTCTGTGCCAGCTCCTTCAGCACCGGGGCGAACGCCGTTGATCCCGTCAGTCGCAGCCTGCCCGACTCGCAGTCGTCCGGCAGCGGCGACGGGGTGAGCAGCGGCAGGGTCGCCGCCGCGATGAGCGCGACGCCGAGCGTGACGGTGGTCCAGCGGGCCCGGCTGCTGAACACCGGCGGCTTCTCGTCCGGCGTGAGGCTGTGGTTCTCGTGCAGCGTGCCGTCCTTGATGTCACCGGTGACGGCGACCTTGTCCCCTTCTTTGCCGCCCGTGAGCAGCACCAGGATCTTGTAGTACGCGCCCGGCTTCAGCGGGACCTTGGGGATGCGCAGTCTGCTGGGTGTCTCGATGAGCAGCCCCGGCCGGCGCTCGAAGTAGCCCGACAGGTTGGAGTGTTCCTCGGGCAGGGTGACGTCCAGCGCCTGAATGCTGCGCCCGGGGAACTCCGCGGTGAGCCCGTACTGCTCCGAGGCGTCTATGTAGTCGTCCGTGTCGACGTGCCGCGAGCCGTCGTTCTCGATCCGCAGCAGCACCAGGGTGGCGTCGCGCATCTCGGGCAGATCGGTGAAGAGCCCGAGCCGCGAGTCGCCCGCGCCCGTCTGACCGTTGTGCCCTATGGCGATGTCCATCTGCTTGCGGAACCCGACCCGCCTGCTGCGCCGCGCACGCCGGTCCGCGGCGAACGGCATGACGATGGACACCACACCGATCAGCAGTCCAACGGCGGTGAAGGCGATCTCGAGCCATCCCATGTGCGCGACGGTACGGACCCGCCGCACCGGGCGACGGGTCCGGCCACCGGGCTTCGCCCACTGTTCGTCGTCCGTTCAAGGTCTCGGGACCGGCCGTGGCATCCGGTACCCGCGCCCCGTCGCTTCCCTCACGTTTATCCACGCCGCAGCGGGCTACGCGCACCCCAGACGGACGTCGACGAGGCAGCGCCGCCGAACGCGGGCGGCGCGCGCCGGGACGGATGGGTATGAGCAGCGGATTCACCGGAGCCGACGGCCACGGACAGGACCCCTTCGGCGACTTCTTCTCGCGGTTCCTCGGCGGTGGCCGACGGCAGATCGACATCGGCAGGCTGATGAGCGGCCCCGCCCGCCACCTCGTGGCCACGGCCGCGAACTACGCCACCGAACGCGGCCGGGGCGACCTCGACACCGGACACCTGCTGTGGGCGGCGCTCTCCCTCGAGCCCACCCGCAGTCTCGTGACACGGGCGGGCGCCGATCCCGACCGGCTCGCGGGGGAGATCGACCGGCAGGCGGGCGGCGGCGAACCCAGCCGCACCCCGCAGTCGCTCTCGGTGACCCCCGCGGTCAAGCGGGCCCTGCTCGACGCGCATGTGATCGCGCGCGAGTCGGGCGTCGCCTACATCGGGCCCGACCACATCGTGTTCGCGCTCGCCGCCAACCCCGACTCGGCGGCCGGACACCTCCTGGGCCAGGCCCGCTTCACCCCGGACCCGGCGCCGCAGGGCGGCCCGCCGCCCTCGTCCGCCGACACCCGGCCCGGCGGCGTCCAGCAGGCGAGGGCCTCGGCGCCCACCCCCAACCTGGACCGCTTCGGCGAGGACCTCACCGACCGGGCCCGCCAGGGCCGCCTCGACCCCGTCATCGGCCGCGACGAGGAGATCGAGCAGACTGTCGAGGTGCTCTCCCGCAGGGGCAAGAACAACCCCGTGCTGATCGGCGACGCGGGCGTCGGCAAGACCGCGATCGTCGAGGGCCTCGCCCAGCGCATCGCCGAGGGCGACGTGCCCGAGACACTCTGCGGGCGCCGCCTCGTCTCGCTCGACCTGTCTGGCGTCGTCGCGGGCACCCGCTACCGAGGCGACTTCGAGGAACGGCTCAACGGCATCATCGACGAGGTGCGGGCCCACCCGGACGAACTCGTCGTGTTCATCGACGAGTTGCACACCGTGGTCGGCGCGGGCGCCGGTGGCGGCTCCGAAGGCGGCTCGATGGACGCGGGCAACATGCTCAAACCCGCCCTGGCGCGCGGCGAGTTGCACGTCATCGGCGCCACCACCCTGGAGGAGTACCGGCGGCACATCGAGAAGGACGCCGCGCTCGCCCGCCGCTTCCAGCCCATCCTGGTGCCCGAGCCGTCGACGGCGGACGCCGTGGAGATCCTGCGCGGACTGAGCGACCGCTACGAGGCACACCACCAGGTCCGGTACGCCGACGAGGCGCTGCTCGCCGCCGTCGACCTCTCCGACCGCTATCTGACCGACCGCTTCCTGCCGGACAAGGCCATCGACCTGATGGACCAGGCCGGCGCCCGCGTCCGGCTGCGTGACCGCACGAAGACCACCGACGTACGCGCCCTGGAACGGCAGGTCGACGACCTCACCCGCGACAAGGACGAGGCCGTGGCCGCGGAGAAGTACGAGCGGGCCACCGAACTGCGCGACCGCATCGGCGAGTTGACGCGCAGGATCGAGGGTGCGCGCGAACCCGACCCGGGCGACGGGCACATCGTCGAGGTGTCCGCCGAGGACATCGCCGAGATCGTGTCCCGGCAGACCGGCATCCCCGTCAGCAGCCTCACCCAGGAGGAGAAGGAGCGCCTCCTCGGCCTCGAACAGCATCTGCACGAGCGGGTCATCGGCCAGGACGAGGCCGTCACCGCCGTCTCCGAGGCCGTCCTGCGCTCCCGCGCCGGGCTCGCCAGCCCCGACCGGCCCATCGGCAGCTTCCTCTTCCTCGGCCCCACGGGCGTCGGCAAGACCGAACTGGCCCGCGCCCTCGCCGAGGCACTCTTCGGCAGCCAGGAACGCATGGTCCGGCTCGACATGAGCGAGTTCCAGGAGAAGCACACCGTCTCCCGCCTCGTGGGCGCGCCGCCCGGATACGTCGGCCACGAGGAGGCCGGGCAGCTCACCGAGGCCGTGCGCCGCCACCCGTACTCGCTGATCCTGCTCGACGAGGTGGAGAAGGCACATCCCGACGTCTTCAACACACTCCTCCAGGTCCTCGACGACGGCCGCCTCACCGATGCCCAGGGCCGCACGGTCAACTTCACCAACACCGTCATCGTGATGACCAGCAACCTCGGCTCCGAGGCCATCGCCGGACGCGGCGCCGCGCTCGGCTTTCGCACCGACGACTCCGCCGACGAGACCGCACGCCGCGAACAGGTGCTCCGCCCGCTGCGCGAGCACTTCCGCCCGGAGTTCCTCAACCGCGTCGACGAGATCGTCATCTTCCGGCGGCTCAGCACCGAGCAGCTGGCCCGCATCACCGATCTCCTCCTCGACGAGACCCGGCGCCGCCTGCACGCCCAGGACATCACCGTCGAGTTCGCCCCCGAGGCCGTCGCGTGGCTGGCCCGGCGCGGCCACCAGCCCGAGTACGGGGCGCGCCCGCTGCGCCGCACCATCCAGCGCGAGCTCGACAACCGGCTCTCCCGGATGCTCCTCGACGGCGAGATCGCGGCGGGCGGCCGGATCCGCGTGGAGGCCGGCGACGGCGAGCTCACCGTCCGGACGCAGGAGGCGTAACCCCTGGTCGCGTACGACGTTGATGCGCGCGAAGCGCGGACGACCTGCTCCGCGCGCCACGTCGTACGAGACACAGGGAGTCACCCATGCGGGACACCATGCGGGCCGCCGTCAATAAGACCTTCTCCTCGCTCGCCGCGGCTGTCGCCGCACTCGGCTGCGTCATCGCCGCCGGGCAGCCGGCCGCCGCCGACGGCAAGTGGTGCAACCACTCGGTGTGCATCGAGACCTACGACTCCGGCACCTACCTGGGCCGCGTCGAGGTGTCCGTCGTGAACACCAACCAGCCGAACCGGATCTCCGCCCGCGTGTGGACCACCAACGGCTGGTCCGCGAACACCAAGGTCGAGGACGTCGCGGCGTTCCGCACCTACCGCGACCAGGCCTACCCCCAACGCCACTTCCCGGCCGGCACCCGGCTGTGCGCCGAGGGCTTCAGGGGCGGCGCCAGCGTCGGCCTGCCCTGCGTGACGATCACCGACTGACGGCGCGGGGGGACCGCAGCCACCCGTAGAGCACCAGCGAGCAGAGCGCGGCGCCGGCACACCACGTGGAGATGAACTCCCAGCGCCACAGCGCCGCGCACACCGCCGCGGCGAGCGCAGCCAGCACACCGAGCAGCACCAGGATCCGCTCGCCCGACAGCAGCAGCGAGCCGACCGTCGCCAGCAGATAGCCCGCGAGCAGCCATCCGGCATACGGCAGACCGATCGCGTAGCCCATGGTGTGTCCGCGGACCTCGGCGGTCACCGTGCTCGTCGCCAGGACGTACCCGAGCACCCCCGCCGTCACGACGCCCGCCGCGAGCGGCACCAGCAGTCGGCGGCGGGCGTGCGGGGCCGCCGCGCACCACACACCGGCCGACACCCACAGCGGCAGCAGCGGCAGCGCGATCACCGCCCACGCGACGACGGCGGGGCCGCTGCCACCGCCGTCGTTCCAGATCACCGCCTCGATGATCTGGTGCGCCCCGAGCAGCAGCGGCAGCGCCGCGAGCGGCACGGCCCGCGGCCGGGTGCGCACCGCCCGCGTCACACACCCCACGCCCACGGCGGTGACCGCGCCACCCGCCACCAGATCGGCCGTCGCACTCCAGCACATGCGACCACGCTACGTTTCCGGGGGCCGGGCGGCGCGTCGTGGCTTCACCGCGCCGTCACGGCCGGACGTTGTCCCGCGCGGCCGGGTCCGGCTGGATGTTCTGGTTGTTGCGGAACACGTTGTCCGGGTCGAGGGCCGCCTTGACGCGGGCGAGTCGGGCGTAGTTGCCGCGGTAGCTCGCCCGCACCCGCTCCTGCCCCTCGTCCATCATCATGTTCACGTACGCGCCGCCCGCCGAGTACGGGTGCAGGGCCTCGAAGTAGTCGACGGTCCAGCGCCGCAGCAGGTCCGCGTTCGCCGGATCGGGGTCCACGCCCGCGAACACACTCGCCCAGCGCGCGTCCCGGTAGCTGAACGCGGTGTCCGACGGGCCGGCGTCGTGGGCGGCGCCGTCGATCGGGTAGAGGTGCATCGTGGACTGCATGGACGGTGTCTGCGGCCCGAACTTGGCGTGCAGTTCCACGGCCTCGTCCGGGATCTCCCTGACGAAGTCGGCCCGCCAGTACCACTGGTCGCCCGGCGGATACAGGCCGTCGAACATCGACTGCAGCACAGGGTGCGGCATCGGCGCGACCGCGTGCAGCAGCGGCGCGGGCAGGTCACCGAGGAGCGACGCCATGGCGTGCTCCGCCGCATCGGGGTCGCCGGACGTGTGACACCACACCACCCCGCACACCTTCCGCAGATGCAGCTCCTCCGGGAACGGCGGCGCCGGCGGCACCGACCCGTACAGGAAGAACCCGTTGACATCACGGGGCGCGGAGGGCAGGAAGTCCCGGTAGGCGGCGAGGATCTCGGCGCCCTGCTCGGCGGGCCAGAACGTCGGCCCGGCCACCACCGTGCTCACCTCGTGCAGCCGGAACGTGAAGGAGGTGACGGCGCCGAAGTTGCCGCCACCGCCCCGGATCGCCCAGAACAGGTCCGTGTTGGTGTCGGCGTCCGCGCGCACCGGGGTGCCGTCGGCGAGGACGACCTCCGCCGCCAGGATGTTGTCGACGGTGAGGCCGCAGCGCCGGGTGAGGTGGCCGAGGCCGCCGCCGAGCGCGAGGCCGCCGACGCCGGTGGTGGAGATGATGCCGCTGGGTGTGGCGAGCCCGTGCTCGTGCGTCGCCGTGTCGACCAGGCCCCAGGTGGCGCCGCCGCCCACTGTCACGGTGCGGGCGGCCGCGTCGACCTCGACGGAGTTCATCGGCGCCAGGTCGGCGACCACACCGGCCTCGCAGGTGCCGAGCCCCGCGCCGTGGTGGCCGCCGCCGCGCACCGCGAGCGGAAGTTCGTGACGGCGGGCGAAGGCGATCACCTTCGCCACGTCGCCCGCGTCGGCACAGCCCGCGACGAGCGCGGGCCGCCGTTCGATCATCGCGTTGTAGACGGCGCGGGCCTCCTCGTACCCGGAGTCCGTGGGCCCGGTCAACGTCCCCTGGAAACCGGTCAGTTCGCGGAGCGCCGCCTGTGCGGGTGTGCTGGTCATGCGATCCCCCGAGTCGAGTGGGTGTCGTCCGCCCCGTTCTACGGGCGTCGCGCACCGCCGAGCATGCGTGGCGGTCACCCACCTCGGGCACGGCGGGTACCTACGTTTCGTCGGCGGCCGTCAGCCCGATCTCCACCGCCCGCTGGGCGGCCCGGCGCCGGGTGGGCGCGTCGAGCTTCTCCAGGACGGCGCGGACGTGGTTGTCGACCGTGCGGACGGACAGGACGAGACGCCCGGCGATCTCCGCGTTGGTCAGACCCTCCATCAGGAGCCGCACGACCTGGAGTTGACGACTGGTCAGGCCCGCCGGATTGCCGCGCGCCGCCGCGTACGGGCCTCGCGGGACGTGGCGCACGCCGAGTTCGCGGAGTTCGGCGCGGACCAGTCGGGCGAGCGGCGCGGCGCCCAGCGCGTCCAGGGTGGCGAGCGCGCTCAGCTTGACGGCCGGGTCGGGGCTCTGGGCGAGCGCGGCCGCCTCCTCGTACGGGCAGCCCGCCGTGTGCCACAGCTCGGCGGCCTTGTCCCACTGGCCCGCGGCCTGGAGCGCGTACGGGTGGGTCGCCCCGTCCGCCGGTGCGGCCCTGTCCGCCCGCGTCAGCCAGTAGCCGAGCTCGTGGCGCTGCGGCGCGGCGAGCCGGTGGGCCCGCTCGTACACCTGCCCGGCGGCGGCGAGCACGCCCGCCGGGTCGTCGCGCAGCCACGCGGCCTCCGCACGGGCCGCGGCGACCGGACCGAGGCGCTGCAGCTCGTCGGCGCCGACCGCGATCCGCCAGGCCTGGTCGAGCAGCTCACCGCCGCCGGGCTCGCCGCGCCGCACCCGGACGCGGGCGAGGACCGTGAGCGCGGGGCACCGGGCGGGCGGGAAGACATCGGCGCCGAGCCGCGCGTACCGCTCGGCCTCCGCCCAGTCGCCCGCCGCGAACTTCCGCAGCGCCAGCTCGACTTGGAGATACGTCAGGAATCCCAGGTGCTCGGCCCGGTCGGCGAGATCGATGGCGGGGGAGAGGTGCCGGTCCGCCTCCGTGAACCGCAGGTCGTCCAGGAGCGACCAGACGATATTGGCGTAGGCGCGGCACGCGTGCTCCACCTCGCCCGAGTCCAGCGCCACCGCCAGGCTCTCCTCCAACTGCCGCTGCCCCAGCGGGTCCCCGTCCCGCCAGCGCGCGGAACCGACGTTGTTGAGCGCGTGCGCGAGGATCGCCGGGTCGCCCGCCCTGCGGGCCAGCGCGATGGCCCGCTCCCCGTACTCGACGGCCTGCGCGTACGCGTCCGACAGCATCCGCAACTGCGCCGTGTTGCTCAGGGCGAGCGCCAACAGCCGGTCGTCACCGGCCCGTTCGAGCACCGCCAGGGCCTCGCGCGCGGCCGTCTCGGCCGCCGCCGCGTCGCCCGCCCACCAGTGGATCCGCGACAGCCAGCGCAGATCCGCGCCGAGCGCCCGCGGCTCGCCGAGCCCGCGGCGCAGCTCCACGGCGTCCCGCTGCGCGGTGACGGCGGCGTCCGAGTCGCCGATGGTGTAGCTCTCGACGGCGTACTGCTCCAGCAGATCGGCCAGCCCGGCGGGGCCGTAACGCCCGCGCTCCCGAAGGACGAGGCGCAGATGCGCGGCGGCCTCCCGGTGCGCGCCCGCCCGCGCCGCGTCGCGCGCGGCCCGGGGCCCGTACCGCGCCACCGCGTCACCGTCACCGGCCGCCGCCGCGTGGTGCACGATCCGTGAACGGTCGGCGCCCGGCGCGGCCACCAGCGCGGCGAGCACCGCCCGGTCGAGCGCGATGCGGCGCGCCGTCGGCAGCGAGTCGGCGACGGCGCGGCGGATGATCTCGTGCCGGAACGCCACCCGGTCCGTCGCCACCGTCAGCAGTCCGCCCTGCTCGGCCGCCGCGAGCGCCGCGCAGCCGCCCGGCAGCAGGGCGTCCACCAGGGGCCGGTCCACGGCCGACGGCACCACGGCCAGCTGTTCGAGGGCGTCACGCGAGGCGTCGTCGAGGCGGCGCAGGCGGGCCAGGACCGCGTCGACCACGGTGGGCGGGACGACGCCCGTGCCGCCCGCCGCCAGCACCTCGGCGACGAAGAACGGATTCCCCGACGTCGCCGCGTACACCTGGGCCGCGTCCAGTCCGGCCGCCGCGCACAGGCTGCCCACGGCCGCGCGCGACAGCGGGGCGAGCGGCAGGCGGTGCGCGCGGGCCGCGCCCGACACCTGGCCGAGGAGCTGGCGCAGCGGATGCCCGCGGCCCAGTTCGTCGTCCCGGTAGGTGAGCACGAGCACGGCGGGCAGCCGCTCGATGCGGCGCACCAGGTACCGCAGCGCGTCCAGCGAGGCCTCGTCCGCCCAGTGCACGTCGTCGACGACGAGCACCGCGGGATGCGGGGCGCCGGCCAGTTCCGCGTGCAGCGCCTCGTAGATCCGGTGCCGGTCACCGGCGTCGCGCAGGGCGCGGGCCAGATCGGCGCCCACGCTGCCGACGAGATCGCGCAGCGGGCCGAGCGGGCGGCCGGTGGCCAGGTCGTCGCAGTGTCCTACGAGGAGGCGGGCGGCGGGCGGGAGTACGGCGGGCATGGCCCGGACCAGCGACGACTTCCCGATTCCGGCCTCGCCGAGGACGAGCGTGACCGAACCGGCCCCGTGTGCCGCGTCCCGGGCGGCATCGGCCAGTCGCCCCAGTTCGAGATCCCGCTCAAGGATCCCCCCGTCCATAGGGGAACCTTCCCACCGTGCGGCGTCCGCCGGGAGCGGGCGGCGGGGCGGATACGTATTTCGCCGGATGGTGGGTGGGCCGTGGGGGCCGCCCCGTCGTCAGCTGCGTGTAAGGCTCATGTATATTCTTTCCATATGCATCTATCTCCGGGGTCCGGCGACGCCATCGACGCCCAGCGCATCGAAGGTGCCGCCCGGGGGCTCCTGCGCGGTATCGCCCAGCTCGGTCAATCCCTGTTCAGGGAAGGCGAGTTCGGGCTCACGCGCAGCCAGATCGCCCTGCTCGACGCGCTGGACGGCGGGCCGTGCCGGGTGACCGGGCTCGCCGCCCGCACCGGCATGGCGCAGCCGCGCGTCACCGTGCTCCTCCAGAAGCTGGGGGAGGCCGGGCTCGTCGAGCGGCGGCGCTGCGAGGACGACCGGCGCGCCGTCGAGACCTCGCTGACGCCCGCGGGGCGCGCGCTGCTCGAAGCGGGGCGGCAGCGGATGGCCGCCGCCCTGCTGACCGCGCTCGAGGGCGGGGCCGTCGACGACCCGGAGCGCGCGGTGTCCACCGCACGGGATGCGCTGAACATCTTGTTGAACGCCATGGAATCGGAGGCCAGTTGACCACCCCGGGCACCCTGCCGGACCAGCACACCGCCACGAGCGACGCCCCACCGGGAGCCGACCTCGCACCCCACCGGGTCGCCGGGCCCCGCAGATGGTGGGACTGGGTCCTCGCGGCCGACCCAGGACTCGGCTCGCTGCAGACCGGCTGGCGCACCCTCGTCGCCATGGTGACCGCGCTCACCGTCGGCTACGCGATGGCCGAGGCGCTCGGCATCCCCGACATGATCGGGATGATGGTCGCCGGGATGATGGGCCTGATGAGCGCCTTCGCGGTCGCCGAGAACACCTGGGACCGCCTCGCCCGCGCCATCCTGTGGATGCCGTTCCCGTACACCGTCGCGCTGTGGCTGTGCGCGTCGCTGAACGGCAACCGTGTCCCGCAGATGGTGCTGATGGTCGCGGCGCTCGCCGTGACCTTCCTGCTCGCCAGGTTCGGGGCCATTCCGCTGGTCACGGGCATGATGCTGTTCAACGGCATGATGGTCGGGATGCTCGCGGGCATCCCCGTCGCGCTCGTCGGCAAGGCCTTCGCGGTCGCCCTGGTGTCCGCCGCCGCCGTCCTCGTGACCCGGCTGCTGCTGTGCTACCCGATGCCCCGCGAGGACCTGCTGCGCACCCAGCGCGCCTTCGTCGTCGAGGCGCGGCGCGTCGCGGACGCCGCCGTGGACGCCGTCGACCCCGACGCCGACCAGGAGCGGGCCGTGCGCCGCATGGACCGCTCGCTGCGCCGCCTCAACATCACCACCGTCACCATCGACGGCCGCCTCGCCCAGCCCGAGGTCGCCGCCGACCCGGACGCCGCGGAGCTCCTGCACCGGCACCTCTTCGACGCCGAGCTCGCGCTGCGCGGCATCGGCCAGGCCGTCCAGGAGCTGACCCGGCTGCCCGTCCCCGAGCAGCTGCGCGAGGCGCTCGCCGTCGGCCTCGTGCTCGCCCGCGACACCCCGATACGGGAGGCCGAGGGTCTCCAGCCGGCCGCCGCCCACATCCAGGAGCGCGCCGAGGCGGTCCTCGCCGACCCGGCCGCCTCCACCGAAGACGTGGAGGCCGCGGTGCTCGCGCGCCGCGTCGGCCACCTCCTCGACTCCCTCGCCCGCGCCCTGCACAACTGGCTCACGCTCGGCGCGAGCGCCGTCGCGGGCAGGGCCGAGGTCCCGTTCAAGCCGACCGTCGCCCTGGAGAACAACAAGCTCCCCGGCTCGGCAGGACCCACCCGCCGCGTGCTCGCCGGGGCCACCGAGTCCGGCTGGCGCCGCGCCATCCCGTACATCCGGGTGCCCGCACACGCCGCCGTGGCCGCCGCGATCGTCGTCCCGATCTCCGACGCCATCGACCCGCACCGCTTCTACTGGGGCCTGGTCGGCGTGATGATCACGCTGTTCGGCACCAACACCACGCACGAGCGGCTGCGCAAGTTCGGCCACCGCATGGTCGGCACCGTCATCGGCGCCGTCCTCGGCATCCTCCTGGTCCACCTCATCGGCCAGGGCCACGTCTACTGGACGCTCACGGTCATCGTCGCCGGACTCACCTTCGGCGCCTGGGGCATGGCCCGCGCCTACGCCTGCTGGGTCGTCGGCCTCGTCGTCGCCCTGTGCCAGCTGTACGCGCTGTCCACGCCCGAGAGCGGCATGGACCACCTGCTGGGGGAGCGGCTCCTCGACAACGGCATCGGCGTCCTCGTCGCCACCGCCTGCGCCGCCCTGATCTTCCCGCTGGCCCGCCGCACCGTCGTCCAGGAGGCCGAGCGCGGCTACGTCGACGTACTCGCCCAGGTCGTCGCCCAGGTCGAGCAGCGCTGGACCCAGCCCGACACCCCGGTCCGGCTGCGCGGCGCCGCCCGCGCCGTCGACGCCGCGCTGCTCCAGGTGCAGGCCGTCGCCAAGCCGCTCGTACGGATGCCGGTCGGCGTCAGCGGCCCGGCCGCCGAGCACCGCGTCGCCCTGCTGACCTCCGCGACGGGCCACGCCCGCGCCCTGGCCTCGGCCGCCGACATAGACGTCGACCTGCCGCCCCGCCTCGTCGAGCGCGCCCGCCTCGTCACCGCCACGGTCACCGCGTCCCTCAAGGAACTCGACCGGTTCTTCGCGACCGGCGAGCCCGAGGGCACGTACCGCAGGGTCAGCCCGCTGCTGCGGGAGCTGCGCGCCGAACTGGCCCCCGCCAGGTCGGGGCCGCGCGCCCAGCGACTGCACACCGCGCTGCGCGAACTCGACGCCCTCGACGAGACCCTGGCCGCGTACGCCGAACAGGCGGGCCTGCCCGTCGCCACCGGCAACGGCGCCGCGCAGCGGCCCGCCTCGCCCATGCAGCGCCGCACCCGTGCCGTAATGGCGGCCTGGGGCGAACCGCGGCCGGAGCCCCAGACCCAGCCCCGGCCGGTGCCCGCGCCCAAGCCGAAGCCGCAGGCCGCGCACGCGCCACCGCAGCGCCGCGAACCGGCCCCCGCGGGCCGGGCCCGCCTCACCGGCCGGGTGGAGTGCGCCGAGCACCCCGAGGGCTGCCCCGCCTGGATCACCGTGATCAGCGCCCGCGGCAAGCGGCTCGCCAAGGCCGCGGTGAACCAGGGGAGTTACACGGTGGAGGGGCTGCCCACGGGCACCCACACCCTCGTGATCTCCGCGTCCCGGCACACGCCGCGCGCCGAACTGATCAGCGTGGAGGACCCGTTGGGGGTCGTACAGCACGACATCCGACTGTCGCACTGACGCCTCGCTGCTGCATTCGAGGGAACCGGGGACGCGCGGGCGCGCGTGTCCCCGCTTCCCGCCCCGACGTCCGCTAGTCGTGGTCGTGTCCTGTACACCGGCCAAGGAAGCGACTACCTGATGACGTCCCTGGAGAGCGCGGCGGCGAGCGCCGAGGCACCGGATTCGGAGACCGCGCACGCGCGGCGGCCCGGTGCGGTGGTGATCAAGTGGCTCACCACCACTGACCACAAGACGATCGGCTCGCTGTATCTCATCACTTCGTTCGCGTTCTTCTGCGTCGGCGGCATCATGGCGCTCTTCATGCGCGCCGAACTGGCCCGACCCGGCATGCAGATCCTGTCGAACGAGCAGTTCAACCAGGCCTTCACGATGCACGGCCTGATCATGCTCCTGATGTTCGCGACGCCGCTGTTCTCCGGCTTCGCGAACTGGATCATGCCGCTGCAGATCGGCGCCCCCGACGTCGCGTTCCCGCGGCTGAACATGTTCGCCTACTGGCTCTACCTGTTCGGCTCGCTGATCGCGGCCGGCGCGCTGCTCACCCCGCAGGGCGGACCGGACTTCGGCTGGTTCATGTACGCGCCGCTGTCGGACGCCGTCCACACCACGAGCATCGGCGCCGACCTCGGCATCATGGGCCTCGCCTTCTCCGGCTTCGGCACGATCCTCGGTTCGGTCAACTTCATCACCACCATCATCTGCATGCGCATGCCCGGCATGACGATGTTCCGGATGCCGATCTTCACGTGGAACGTGCTCCTGACCGGTGTCTTGGTCCTGCTGGCCTTCCCGGTCCTGGCCGCCGCGCTGTTCGCCCTGGAGGCGGACCGCAAGTTCGGTGCCCATGTCTTCGACGCGGCCAACGGCGGCGCGCTGTTGTGGCAGCACCTCTTCTGGTTCTTCGGCCACCCGGAGGTGTACATCATCGCCCTGCCGTTCTTCGGCATCGTCTCCGAAGTGATCCCGGTCTTCTCGCGCAAGCCGATCTTCGGCTACTCGGGACTGGTGGGCGCCACCATCGCGATCGCGGGTCTGTCCATCACGGTGTGGGCCCACCACATGTACGTCACCGGCGGCGTACTGCTGCCGTTCTTCTCCTTCATGACGTTCCTGATCGCCGTGCCAACAGGCGTGAAGTTCTTCAACTGGATCGGAACCATGTGGAAGGGCTCGCTGTCCTTCGAGACACCGATGCTGTGGTCGGTCGGCTTCCTCGTGACGTTCCTGTTCGGCGGACTGACCGGAGTCATCCTGGCCGCGCCGCCGCTCGACTTCCACATCTCGGACTCGTACTTCGTGGTGGCGCACTTCCACTACGTGGTCTTCGGCACGGTCGTCTTCGCGATGTTCGCCGGCTTCCACTTCTGGTGGCCCAAGATGACCGGCAAGATGCTCGACGAGCGGCTCGGCAAGATCACCTTCTGGACGCTGTTCGTGGGCTTCCACGGCACGTTCCTCGTCCAGCACTGGCTGGGCGTCGAGGGCATGCCGCGCCGGTACGCGGACTACCTCGCGGCCGACGGCTTCACCGCGCTCAACACCATCTCGTCGATCTCCGCGTTCCTGCTCGGCCTGTCGATGCTGCCGTTCTTCTACAACGTCTGGAAGACCGGCAAGTACGGCAAGAAGATCGAGGTCGACGACCCGTGGGGCTACGGCCGCTCCCTGGAGTGGGCCACCTCGTGCCCGCCGCCGCGGCACAACTTCACCACCCTGCCCCGCGTCCGCTCCGAGTCCCCGGCGTTCGACCTGCACCATCCCGGCGTCTCCGCCCTCGACCACGCCGAGAACCGGCACGAGGACGCGTCCGCATGAGCAGCACCGAGCACGACGTGAGCGCGGGAATCCAGCAGATGGAGGGCTATCTGCTGTGGAACTCGAAGGTCACCGAGGCCCATGCGCAGGCCGAGGCGTTCACCGACCGGCTCGACTGGCTCACCGGGGCGCAGCGCGAGGAGGTGCGGCGCGTCTTCGTCGAGGAGCGCCTCGTCTTCCACAAGGCCGCGCTCGGGCAGATCGTGGCGCGGGCCGCGGAGCTGCGCACCGAGTACGAGACGCGCTACGACCGCCTGAAGGCACGCTGTGTCGGCCTCTGCGGCGGCGTCCTCGTCGGCCTGATGGGCCTGGCGTCGCTGGTCGCGCTCAAGTGACGTACGCGCGCGTGCTCGGGTGACGCGGTCGCGCCTGCTCACGCGAAGTACGTCGTCGGCCGCGTGCCCAGCGCGCGGCGGAACATCGCCGTGAACGCGCTGGGCGTCGCGTAGCCGACCGCGCCCGAGACCGTCGTGACGGGCACGCCCCTGGCGAGCAGCGTCACCGCGTGGATGAGCCTGGCCTGCTGAACCCAGCGGGCCAGGCTCATTCCCGTCGCGGCGGCGAACCGGCGTTGCAGACTGCGCGCGCTGAGATGCGCGTACGCGGCCGCCTGCCCCGTGGTCCAGCGCTCGTCGGGCCGCTCCTGGATCGCCGCGCAGAGCCCGTCCAGGTGCGGATCCGTGGGCGTCGGCAGGTGCAGCGCGGGCACCGGGTGCGGGGCCAGTTCGTGCAGCAGCAGGTTCATCAGGACGCCGTCGCGGCCCTCGCGGTCGTACTCCACCGGGATCCGGGTCGCCTCGTCGATCAGCTCGCGGAGCAGCGGGGACACCGAGACGACGGTGGGCTCGCGGGGCAGGTTCACGGCGGCGTCGGACGCGATGTAGAGCGTGCGCATCGCCACGGCTCCCGCGCAGGTCATCGCGTGCGTGAGGCCGCCCGGGAGCCACGCCCCGCGGGTGGCGGGGACGACCCAGGAGCCGTGGGCGGTGGTCACCGTGATGGCGCCCGTCGTGCCGTAGATCAGTTGCGCGCGGCGGTGGTGGTGCGGCGGGATGTGGTGCCCGTCGGGCAGGTCACGGGCCATCGCCGCCAGGGGCCGCGGCACGTCCTGGTAGTCCTCGCGGTCCTCGCTCTTTCCGTACATGGCGCACTCTCGACAGATATTGGCTCGACCACGAAAGTGTGCCACCGGCCGGCGGCCTAACGTCGCGGTATGTGAACGCCGTACCTCCCAGAACCCAGGCCCCGACGGCCCTCCTCGCGGTCACCTGCGCCGTGACCGCCGCGAACGTCTACCTCTGCCAGCCGATCCTCGGCCCGGTCGCCGATTCGCTCGGCACGTCACCCGACGCGCTGGGCGCGGTGCCGACCGCCACCCAGCTCGGCTACGCGCTCGGCATCCTGCTGGTCGTCCCGGCCGGCGACAGCCACGACAGGCGCCGCATCGTCCTCGCCCTCGGGACGGCCTCCTCGATCGCCCTCGCGGCCTGCGCGCTCGCGCCGTCGGCGGCCTTCCTCGCGGTGGCGAGCTTCGTCGTCGGGGTGTGCTCGCCGGTGCCGCAACTGATCACCCCGCTCGCCGTCGCCCTCGCCGAGGGCGGTGCCGGCGGGCCCGGCCGCGGGCGCACCGTGGGCGCGGTGCAGGGCGGACTGCTCGTCGGTGTGCTCGCCTCGCGCGTGTACGCGGGCGCTCTCGCCGAGCTCGCCGGTTGGCGGACCGTGTACGTCGCGTCCTGCCTGCTCACGCTGGCGCTCATGGGTGTGCTCGCCCGCAGGCTGCCCAGCGTGCGAGGGCGCGCCACCGGCTCGTACAGGGCGGTGCTCGGCTCGCTGCCCGCCCTCGCCCGGCAGCCGCTCGTGGCGCGGGTCGTGGTGTCCGGCGCACTGGTCGGGATCGCCTTCGGCGCGTTCTGGACAACGCTGACCTTCCTCGTCACGGACACCTACGGGCTCGGCTCGACGGCCGCCGGGATGTTCGGCCTCGTCGCCGCCGTCAGCGCGCTCGCCTCGCCGTACGCGGGGCGGAGCGCGGAACGGCTCGGCAGGCGCGCGGCGATCGCCCTGCTGACCGCGCTGGTACTGGTCGGCTGGCTGGTCCTGCTGCCTGCCGGGGGCGGCTCGCTCGCGCTGCTCGTCGTGGGCGTGATCGTGCTCGACGTCGGCGTATGGGGTGGTCAGGCCGTCTGCCAGACCGTCCTGTTCACCCTCGACCCGGCCGCGCACAGCCGCCTCAACACCGTGTACTTCACGCTGCGCTTCCTCGGCATCGGCCTCGGCTCGCTGGTCGGCACCGCTGCGTGGGCCGCGGGCGGCTGGCCGGGCGTCGTGGCCACCGGCATCGCCGCGTCGGCCGCCGGGCTCGTCGTCGGGGTGCTGCCGGTACCCGCGCGGGCGAAGGAGCCGGAGGCGGTCAGTCCACCGAGAACGAGGGGCTGAAGCCGCGGGCGGCGCCGTCGCGGCTCTTCAGCTCGATCGAGTAGCCCTCGCCCGCCGGAACGTTCGGCAGGACGGTGGACGTCTCGCTGCGCGGCGCCGACGTCAGCCGCGACGCGAGCTGCACGACGCGGTCCGCGTCGCCCCGCACGAGCCACATGTCCAGCTTCTGGCCGGTGGGGTTGTTCCAGGTGACGAACATGCTGGAGCCCGGGCTGTGCACGGAGTCCGCCGCGGGCTCCGTGACGGTCAGTGCCTGGGCCGGCTCGGCCATGGGGGCGAAGGCCAGAAGTGGGGCGGCGGCGAGAGAGAGGAATCCGGTGCGGCGCATGCGACGACCTCGTTCCTTCGGATCGATGGGACGGGTGGATGACTGCGCACGGTGACTGCGCATGGTGAACGGAAATGGACCGAAAGTGACGATCCTGGACAAAGGGTCTCTTCCCGTGTTCGTCGCCGGACTCAAGCATTCGGCCGTCATCCCCGCCCCACGAGGGACGAATTCGTCCCCGAACCGGCGGTGTCGGCAGGACAAGGTCCGGTGTGCGGGCGCATCCTCGCGTACGCGCGCGAGGCCCCCGAAGCAGCCGGGCGGCCCGGACTGGTGCACGCTGGATATGTGACACGGAGCACGGAGACGAGGTGACCCGGCATGACCGAGCGCAGCGACGACTCGGCCATGGGCGACGAGGTGTATCAGCCCTCGGGCCCTGACGTGCGGGACGACGAGGGGATCCTCGAGGTCGAGGACACCCTGAACGACCGCGGCGTGGACCCGTACGACGAGGGATGGTCGCCGCCCGAGCGCCCACTGGCCGTCGAGCACAGCGGCAACACGGCGGCGGAACGGCAGGCGGGCGAGACGCTCGACGAGCGCCTCGCGGAGGAGCGGCCCGACCCCGTCGTCGACGCCTACGAGGCGCTGGAGTCCGGCGAGGAGGACGGCGACGGCGTGGGCGATCTGCGCGACGGCGAGGGCGAACCACTGGACGCGGAGGTGGGAACGCGGCGCGCGGGCCGCCTGATCGCACCGGACGAGGGCGCCCACGAGGACGCCGAGAAGGACATGCTGGCCATGGACGCGGGCTACGGCGGGGGAGCGGCATCGGCCGAAGAGGCCGCGGTGCACGTGGTGGACGACGACGAGACCTGAGGTCAGCGGCGGGCTGCCGGGCGCGGGCCCCCGGTCACTGGCCGAGGGCCGTCGCCGTCAGCATCAGCGCGGCCGCGGCGAACGCCGTCACCAGCGCCAGCACCGGCGGGCCGAGGGCGACGTTCCCCGTCACCATCCGCCGCGCCGTGATGCCTATGCAGACCACGCCGATCCCACCGAGGATCATCGCCACGTAGATCAGCACCGCAGACCCCTCCTCCTCACGAGCACCGCTTGTGTGTTCGCATCACATCCTCGCCCGGCGAGCCGCGCGTCGCACGTGGGGGAGGCTCCGTCGCGCACCCCTTAACCTGGGAGGTCTCGCACTTCGCCCCAGGGGGACCGCTATGGACAGCACCGCGTGGATCGTTCTCGGCACGCTCGCGGCGGTCGCGATGCTGGTGGCCGCCGCCGTGCTGCTGGTCCGGGTGTTCAAGGCACGCCGCCTGCTCGTCGACGCGGGCATCCCGCTGCACAACAAGGCGCTGTTCTGGGCGGCGGTCGCCTACACGATCTCCCCGGTCGACCTGCTGCCCGACCCGATCTACCTCGACGACATCGGGGTGCTGCTCGTGGCCCTCAAGATGCTGCACGGCGCGGCACACAAGGCGGGCATCGGCGCAGGAGAGCGCCGGACCCCCACTCCGTGAGGCCCGGCGCCGGCATCGGGCGTGGTCAGACCGCCGCGCCCGGGGCCTCCTTGAGCGGGGCGGTGTCCGCGTCCCGCTCGCCGAGCTGCGCCGTCGGCACCTTGACCGTCTCGCGCGCCGTGAGCCCCGCGATGACCGGCAGCACGCACAGCGCCGCCGTGAACAGGGCCACCGCGCCCCAGTTGTCGCCGCCCGGGCCCGCGATCTGCGCCGCGAACGTCACCGCGAAACCGGAGATGGCGAAGCCGATCTGCGTGCCGATCGCCATGCCCGACAGGCGTACGCGGGTCGGGAACATCTCGCCGTAGAAGGCCGGCCACACGGCGTTGGCCGCGCTGTAGACGACCCCGAACGCCAGGATGCCGAGCACGAACGTCAGCACGTACGAACCCGTGGAGATCGCCCACAGGTAGCCGAACATCAGCAGCGCGCTGCCCGCGGCGCCCGTGATGAAGACGGGGCGGCGTCCGATGCGGTCGGCCAGGCGCGCCCACAGCGGGATCGCGCCGAGCGCCACGAGGTTGGCGAGGGCGCCGACCCACAGCATCGCGGAGCGGTCCATGCCGACCGCGTCGCTCGTCGCGTACGACAGGGCCCACACGGTGAAGATGGTGCTCACGGAGGCGACGAGCGCGCCGCCGATCACGCGCAGCACGTCCACCCAGTGGTCGCGGAAGAGCACCGCGAGCGGCATCTTGGCGACCTCGCCGGACTCGGCCTTGCGGGCGAACTCGGGCGTCTCGTCGAGCGAGCGCCGGATCACGTAGCCGGCGACGGCGACGCCGAGGCTCAGCCAGAACGGGATGCGCCAGCCCCAGGAGAGCAGTTGGTCCTCGGGCAGCGCCGCGATCGGCAGGAAGACGACGGTGGCGAGGAGTTGACCGGCCTGCGTCCCGTTGAGGGTGAAACTCGTGAAGTACGCGCGCCGGTCCTCCGGCGCGTGTTCCAAGGTCATCGAACCGGCGCTCGACTGCTCGCCGGCGGCCGAGATGCCCTGCATGATGCGGCAGAGCACGAGCAGCAACGGCGCGAATCCGCCGATCTGTTCGCGGGTGGGCAGACAGCCGATCAGGAACGTCGACAGGCCCATCAGGACCACCGTGAACACCATGATCTTGCGCCGGCCCAGGCGGTCGCCGATGTGGCCGAGGAAGAACGCGCCGACGGGCCGCGCGGCGTACGCGACGCCGAACGTGGCGAGCGAGAGCAGGGTCGCGTCGGCCGGATCGGACTCGTCGAAGAACACCTTCGGGAAGACCAGCGCGGCGGCGCTGCCGTAGATGAAGAAGTCGTAGTACTCGAGGGCACTGCCGCTCCAGGCGGCGAATGCCGCCTTGCGGGGCTGGCCCTGTGGTGCGCGCGGTGATGCTGCGGGGACGGACACGCGGGCTCCTTGAGGGCTGGGTGGATCAACCCGGCGGACCGGAGTCGGCCGGGTTAATTAACCCACTGGATAGTTAGTACCGGATGGCCAGCGATGTTGCGCCGGTGTTTCCCGCCTGTCAAGAGGTCGCGACGAGGACGTATGTGCCGATCAGCGCTTGTCGCCGCTCGCCGTCAGGTACGCGATCACCATGTCGCCCAGCATCGTGCGGTAGTGCTCGCGGCGGTCCCCGGCCGTCAGATCCCGGCCGAAGAGGGCGCCGAACGTATGCCGGTTGGAGACCCGGAAGAAGCAGAACGAGCTGATCATCGCGTGCAGATCCACCGCGTCCACGTCCGCCGTGAACAGGCCGTCCGCCCGGCCCGCCTCCAGGATCCGGCCGATCACGTCGATCGCGGGCGAGTTGAGCGAGCCGATCGTCCCGGACGCCGTGATGTGCTCGGCGTCATGGATGTTCTCGATGCTCACGAGACGGATGAAGTCCGGGTGCTGCTCGTGGTGGTCGAAGGTCAGCTCGGCCAGCCGGCGGATCGCGGCGACCGGGTCGAGGTCCTCGACGTCCAGGTCCCGCTCCGCGTGCCGGATCACCGCGTAGCTGCGCTCCAGGACGGCCGTGAACAGCTGTTCCTTGCCGCCGAAGTAGTAGTAGATCATCCGCTTCGTGGTGCGGGTGCGGGCCGCGATCTCGTCGACGCGGGCGCCCGTGTACCCGGCGCGGGCGAACTCCTCCGTGGCGACCTTGAGGATCTCGGCCTTGGTGCGGGCCGCGTCGCGGATGCGTCCCTGGCGGGGGGCCGGCTCTTCGACAGTGGTCATCCGGCGATTGTAGGAGCCGCGCCGGGGCCGGTTCGGATCAGTCCCTTCCCAGGAGGGCCCCGGACTTGATATGAGTAACGAACCAGTTCGTACATTAGCTCGCCGCTCGGCCAGGAGGACCCCCGTGCCCCAGGACTCCCAGGACTCTCCGAACTCTCCACAGGACTCGTATCTCGTCGGTCTGATCGGCGAGGGCATCGGCCCCTCGCTCTCCCCGGCCCTGCACGAGCGGGAGGCGGACCGACAGGGCCTGCGGTACCTGTACCGGCGGCTCGACATCGGCGAACTGGGCATCCGGGCCGAGAACGTGGGGGAGCTGCTGCGGGCCGCCCGCACCGTCGGATTCGACGGCCTGAACGTCACGCACCCCTGCAAGCAGCTCGTCATCGAGCACCTCGACGAACTGTCACCGCAGGCCGCGGCGCTCGGCGCGGTCAACACCGTGGTCTTCGAGGGCGGCCGAGCCGTCGGCCACAACACCGACGTCACCGGGTTCGCCGCCTCCTTCGCCCGCGGGCTGCCCGAGGCCCGCATGGAGCGCGTCGTCCAGCTCGGCGCCGGGGGAGCGGGCGCCGCCGTCGCGCACGCGGTGCTCACCCTGGGCGCCGGCCGTGTCGTACTCGTCGACGCGCTGCCCGAGCGGGCCGCCGACCTCGCCGCCTCCCTGAACCGGCACTTCGGGGAGGGCCGCGCGGTGCCCGCCGGCCCGGACACGCTCGCCGCGCAGCTCGCCGAGGCCGACGGCATCGTGCACGCCACCCCCACCGGCATGGCCGCCCACCCCGGCCTCCCGTTCCCCGCCGAGCTGCTGCACCCCGCGCTGTGGGTCGCCGAGGTCGTCTACCGCCCCCTGGACACCGAACTCGTCCGCACCGCCCGCGCCCTCGGCTGCGCCGTCCTCGACGGCGGCGGCATGGCGGTCTTCCAGGCGGTCGACGCGTTCCGCCTGTTCACGGGGCGCGAGCCGGACGCCCCTCGAATGCTCACCCACCTCGCCGAACTGGCGGCCACGGAGGACGCACTGCGAGCGGCCACATCCACCCCCGGCACCGATTGAGCAAATGGAGCCCCGCCTGTGGACGAGAGCCAGCGGGGTACGGGGCAGCGCCCCGATCTTTAACCCCCGCCGCAGCCAGACCCGCCGACCCGCCCCCCTCCGGAAGGAGCCCCGTGCGAACCTCCATCGCCACCGTCTCGCTCAGCGGATCGCTCACCGAGAAGCTCACCGCCGCCGCCCGCGCGGGCTTCGACGGCGTAGAGATCTTCGAGAACGACCTGCTCGCCAGCCCCCTCACCCCCGAGGACGTCCGCGACCGCTGCGCGGACCTCGGCCTGAGCATCGACCTGTACCAGCCGATGCGCGACATGGAGGCCGTGCCGGAGGACGTGTTCGCCCAGAACCTGCGGCGCGCCGAGCACAAGTTCCGGGTCATGGGGCGCCTCGGCGCCGACACCGTCCTCGTGTGCTCCAGCGTCTCGCCGCACTCCGTAGGGGACGACGCGCTCGCCGCCGACCAGCTGCGCCGACTCGCCGATCTGGCCGCCGGCTTCGGGATCCGCGTCGCCTACGAGGCGCTCGCCTGGGGTCGGCACGTCAACACGTACGACCACGCCTGGCGCATCGTCGAGGCCGCCGACCACCCGGCCCTCGGCACCTGCCTCGACAGCTTCCACATCCTCGCCCGCGGCGCCGAGGGCAAGGACCTCGCAGGCATCGAGGACATCCCCGGCGACAAGATCTTCTTCCTGCAGCTCGCCGACGCCCCGCTGCTCGACATGGACGTCCTGCGCTGGAGCCGCCACTACCGCTGCTTCCCCGGCCAGGGCGACCTCGACGTCGCGGGCCTGCTGCGGCACGTGCTGCGGGCCGGATACCGGGGGCCGCTGTCCCTGGAGATCTTCAACGATGTGTTCCGGCAGGCCGAGGCGGGGCCCGCGGCCGTGGACGCGCTGCGCTCGCTGCTCGCCCTTCAGGAGTCCGTGGGTGTGCGGGACGTGGTCGAGCACGGGGAGCTGCCCGCGCCCGTCGTACCGACCGGCGTCGCCTTCACGGAGCTCGTCACCCCCGACGTCGCCCCGGCCGCCGACCTCCTCGCCGCCCTCGGCTTCACCCGCACCGGACGCCACCGCGGAAAGCCGGTCGACCTGTGGGAGCAGGGCGAGGCCCGCGTGCTGCTCAACACCGGGCCCGCCGCCCGCCGCGACGGCACTGTCCTCGCCGCCGTCGGCCTGGAGTCCCCCGACCCGGCCGCCGCCGCCCGCCGCGCCGAGGCCCTGCTCGCCCCGGTCCTGCCGCGCCGCCGCGGCACCGGCGACGTGCTCCTCGACGCGGTCGCCGCGCCCGACGGCACCGAACTCTTCTTCTGCGCCACCGACCGCCCCGAACTCCCCAGCTGGATCCGGGACTTCGAACCCACGGGGGAGCGGCCCGCCGAGACCGACGTCACCGGGATCGACCACCTCCAGCTCACCCAGCCCTGGCACCAGTTCGACGAGGCCGCCCTGTTCCACCGCAGCGTGCTCGGCCTCGAACCCCGGGCGAGCGTCGACGTCGCCGACCCGTACGGACTGCTGCGCAGCCGCGCCGTCGCCACTGCCGACGGCGCCGTCCGCATCGCCCTCGGCGCGGGTCCGGGCCCCGGCGAGGACCAGGACCGCGCCCAGCACATCGCCCTCTCCACCAGCGACGTCGTCGCGGCCGCCCGCCGCTTCCGCGCGGCGGGCGGGGAACTGCTGCCGATGCCGGGCAACTACTACGACGACCTGGCCGCCCGCTTCGAGTTCGCCCCCGGCGAGCTGGAGACCTACCAGGAACTCGGCATCCTCTACGACCGCGACGCCCACGGCACCTTCCGCCACTGCTACACCCGCACGGTCGGCCGGGTCTTCTTTGAACTGGCCCAGCGCGAGGACGGCTACGAGGGGTACGGGGCGCAGAACGCGCCGGTGCGGCTCGCGGCGCAGCACGCTAGCTCTTGAAGCGGGCCGCGATCTCCTCCAGGCGCGCGTGGTGCCGCTCCCAGTCCAGCGGGGGCAGGCTGTCGTTGTCCTGGCGGTAGCCGGCCAGGCCGTCGAGGCCCTCGCGGAGGATGTCGGCCTGGCCCGCGTGGCGCTGCGTGTCCGACAGGACCCGGACGAGGACGTGGTGGAGCGTGACCTGGCCCCGCTCCATCGGCCACCACGGCACCGTGCCGACCGTGTCCAGGGACAGCTCCCTGACCGAGGCGTCGGAGTGCGCCCAGGCGCGCCGGTAGCGCTCGACGATCTCCTCGTGGGACTCGTCGGCGGTCGCGAACATGTCGGCGTTCTCGTCCGCGGCGTCCGTGAGATCCGGCAGCGTCTCGCCGTGCGTCCGGCCGAAGGTGTCGCAGAGGTAGCCGAGCTCTACCCCCGCCAGATGCTTGGGCAGGCCCAGCAGGTTTGTGCCCGTCGGCGTCAGCGGGCGCCGCACGTCGTACTCCGAGAGCCCGTCGAGCTTCCACAGCAGGGCGTCGCGGGCGTCCTGGAGGTACCGCAGGAGATCGTTCTTGTGATCGGTTTCGGTCATGCGCTCACTCTGCTGCCTCGGAAGGGCGGGCAACAGCGTTTTTCGACAGGCAGTTCGGCATCTCATGGGCTTCGATGGACAGGATGGGACACGAGCCGCAAGCCTCCGCACACGATCCGCTGACCGCACTCCTCGACGGCGTGCGGCTGCGGCTGCGCGATCTCAACGACGGTGAGCCCGCCTCGTACATCCCGGAGCTCGGCCGCGTCGACCCGCGCCTGTTCGGCCTCAGCCTGTGCACCCTCGACGGGCAGGTCTACGGGAGCGGGGACAGGGACGTCCGTTTCACCGCGCAGTCCGTGTCGAAGCCCTTCGTGTTCGCGCTCGCACTCGCCGACCACGGACTGGAGAACGTCCTGGCGCGGGTCGGCGCCGAGCCGAGCGGCGAGGCCTTCAACTCGATCCGCCTCGAACCCGGCACGGGGCGGCCGCCGAACCCGATGGTCAACGCCGGTGCCATCGTGACCAGTTCGCTCGTCTCGGGCGACACCCCGAAGGCCCGCTTCGACCGCATCCTGGACGGGCTCAGCGCCTTCGCGGGCCGGCCCCTGACCATCGACGAGGCCGTGTACGCCTCCGAGTGCGCGACCGGCGACCGCAACCGCGCCCTCGCCTACCTGATGCACAACGCGGGCTCGCTCACCGGAGACGTCGAGGCGGAGCTCGCCGTCTACTTCCGCCAGTGCTCCGTCCTCGTCACCTGCGACGACCTCGCCGTCATGCACGCGACCCTCGCGGGCGGCGGCATCAACCCGGTCACCGGCGAACGCGTCGTCGCGAGCCGGCACGCCCAGCACGTCCTCGCCGTCATGGCCACCTGTGGCATGTACGACGCGTCGGGGCAGTGGATGCTGCGTGTCGGCATGCCCGCCAAGAGCGGCGTGTCCGGCGGGATCGGGGTCGCGCTGCCGAGCCAGTTCGGGATCGGCGTGTTCAGCCCGCCGCTGGAGGAGAAGGGCAACAGCGTGCGCGGCATCGCCGCCTGCCACCTGATCTCCGACCAGTTCGGTCTGCACCTGATGCGGGCCACGGCCCCGGAGCGCCGGCCGCTGCCGCCCCGCTCCCTGCACCCCACACCGCTGCGCTCCCTGCGGCACCGCACCCGCGCCCAGCGGGCCGCGCTCGACGCCCGCGCGGAGCGCATCCGCGTCCACGTCCTCCAGGGCGACCTCGACTTCGCCACCGCCGAGCAGACCCTGCGCGCCGCCCTCGACCTCCCGGACGCCGTCGGCTGGTTCGTGCTCGACCTCACCCGCGTCGGTCGCATCGAACCGGTCGCCGCCGACCTGCTGCGCGGCCTCGCCGAGGAACTGCGCGCCCGCGACCTGCGGATGGTTCTCGCCGACCCGGACGAGCGGCAGGCGATGACCCGCACCACGGACGAGTTCCCCGACCTCGGCCGGGCCCTGGAAGCCTGCGAGGACGAACTGCTCACCGGCATCGGACTCGACCCCGACATCCCGGTGCCGCTCGCGGACTGCGACCTGTTCGGCGCGGCCGACACCGGGCTTCGCGCCGCCCTCGCCGAGGCCTTCGACACCCTCGACCTGAAGGCGGGCGAGTCCGTCGCACCGCCGCAGGCAGTGCCGCTCGACCGAATCGTCCTCTGGTACGTCGAGTCCGGCCGCCTCGCCGTGTGCGCCGACACCGCTGACACGGTGACGACGCGGCGCACCTGGTCGGCCGGCCCCGGCGCGGCCCTCACCCCCGCCGACTTCCCGCCCGGCCGCACCCGCAAGGTCCTCGCCGAACGCGACACCCGCTGCCGCACCCTCACCGCCGCGGGCTTCCGGCGGCTGCGCGAGCGCGAACCCGACGCGGTGGCGTTCCTGGAGCGGGCGCCGCTCGAGGGCGCGGAGACGGTGGACCGCGGAGACGTCACCTGACCCATAATGGGCCGCATGACCGACGCGGAGTCCGGGCCCAACTCGACGCTGTCGCAACGGAGTTCGGTGGTGATCGTCGGCGCGGGGCCCGCCGGACTCACCGTCGGGAACATCCTGCGGGCCGCCGGTGTCGACTGCGTGGTCCTGGAGTGCGAGACCCGTACGTTCATCGAGCGGCGGCCACGGGCCGGTGTCATCGAGGAGTGGGCGGTCCGCGCCCTCGACCGGCGCGGCCTCGCCACACGGCTGCTGGGGCACGCGGAGCGGCACACGGCCTGCGAGTTCCGATTCGCCGGTGAGCGGCACCCCTTCGAGTACACCGAGCTGACCGGACACCACCACTTCGTCTACCCCCAACCGCTCCTCGTGACCGACCTGGTGCGCGAGTACGCCGACGTGCGCGGCGGCGACATCCGCTTCGGCGTCCGCGACATCCGCCTCCACGACCTGGCGGGCGGGCACCCCTCCGTCTCGTACACCTGCGGTGACACCGGCCAACGGCGGGTGCTGCACTGCGAGTTCGTCGCCGGGTGCGACGGTGCCCGCGGGGTGACGCGCGAGGCGATCCCCGCGGGGCGGGTCCGTGTCGCGCGGCACGACTACGGCATCGGCTGGCTGGCGCTGCTCGCCCAGGCGCCGCCGTCGGCGGACCGTGTCCTGTTCGGCATGCACGCGGAGGGCTTCGCCGGTCAGATGCCGCGCAGCCCCGATGTCACCCGCTACTACCTGCAGTGCCCGCCCGGCGAAGACCCGGACGGCTGGTCGCACGAACGGGTGTGGGCGCAGCTGCGCGGGCGTCTCGCCGCCGAAGGCGCAAAGCCTCTGGCAGAGGGCGAGTTGATCGAGAAACGCGTCCTCGACATGCACGACTACGTCACCGAACCCATGACGTACGGGCGGCTCTTCCTGGCCGGGGACGCCGCCCACCTCGTCGCCCCCATCGCGGCCAAGGGGCTCAACCTCGCCCTGCACGACGCGTTCCTCCTCGCGGACGCGATCGTGGCGCACGCGTCGGGCGACAGTCGTGGCCTCGACAGATACGGCGAGGCATGCCTGCGGCGGGTCTGGGACTACCAGGAGTTCTCGCAGTGGCTGTCGGAGGTCTACCACGGCGCGTCGTTCGGCGACCCGTTCCGCACCGGCACGACGCTCGCCAGGCTGCGGCGCCTGTTCACGTCGCGGGCGGCGGCGACGGCGTTCGCGGAGCAGTACCTGGGATCGGCGCCGGGGTACTGACCAGGGCACGGAGGTACGGGCGTCGCCCATGGACGACGCCCGTACCGCGCGGAGCGCTCAGCCGGCCCGCAGCGCGCCGTCGAGGAGCGGCAGCAGCCGGTCCCAGTGGCGCTTGAGAGCCTCCGCGGAGAAGGCGGAGGTGTCGGCCATGGTGAAGCCGTGGACGGTGCCGGGGTACAGCTCGATGGAGTGCTCGACCCCGGCGGCCTCGAAGGACTTGTTGAGCTCGGCGACGGCCTCCGGGGCGAGGTCGCCCTCGGCGAGGCCCAGGTGTACGCGGGCGGCGACCTTGTCGGCCGAGAGGTGCGCGCTGTCGGGGGCGTCCGTGACGAGCATGCCGGGGTGGAACCCGGCGACGGCGCCGACCTTGTCGGGGTGGGCCGCGGCGGTGCGCAGCGCGAGGGCGGCGCCCATGCAGTAGCCCGTCGTCCCGATGGGGCCTTCGGCGACCTCGGGCTGGGCCGTGAGGAAGTCGACGTAGGCCTCGGCGTCGCGCAGGACGCGCTCGGCGGAGTGCTCCTGGAGCAGCGGCATCAGCTTGCCGAAGATCTCCGGCCGGTTCTCCTCGCCGATGTGCTCGGGAAGCTCGACGACGGGCGAGGCCCCGTGCCGGTAGTAGACGTTGGGCACGAGCACGTAGTAGCCGTGCCCGGCCAGCTCGCGGGCCAGCTCCTCGATCACGGGCCGCACACCGAAGGCGTCCATGTAGAGCAGGACGCCCGGGTGCCGCGCGCCGTCGTCGGGGAAGGCGACGAAGGCGTCGGCCCGGCCGTCGGCGGTGGGAATCTGCACTGTCTTGCTGCTGGCGATGGCGGATCATCCTCCCTGGAACAACTGATATCTGTGCACAGTACAGTTGCCCGCCGCCGCGGCTCGCCGGGCGGGGTGCCCGGGCCGGATGCTCAGTGGCTGTGCCGCTTGCTCGCCCAGAAGACGGCGCGAGCCGCCCTTATCCGCTCGGCCTGCCGGCCGGGGTCGAGGGCGGACTTGAGGGCGGTGCGCAGGACCTCGGGGTCGACGAGCTTGCCGCTGCCGTCCGGCGGGGTCCGCCACAGGAACGAGTGGTGGCGCACACCCGTGATGCCGTCGGCGTCGGGGGAGGGCATCGACAGGTCCTCGCCCGCCGTGAGCATCCGGACGTCCTCCGTCTCGGGCCAGGCCGAAGCGCCCGCGTCGGGACGCGTGAGGATGTAGAACACCGGGCGCGGCTTCGCGTGCTCCTCGAGCACCGGCACGGCGTCCGCCTCCTCACCCAGCTCCCACAGCACCGTCAGACCGAGCGGCTGCTGTACGCGCAGGGCGTCCCAGCCGTGGCCCGCCGGGAGCCTCGCCAGAAACGGCGACTGCTCCCATGCGGCATATGCCTCGCTCGGCTTTCGGTGACAGGAGGCCAACCACTGCGCTCCGTCCATTGGGTGACCATACGTCAACTGCCCCGTCTGGTCAGCGTATTCATCAATCCGGAGAACTCGCTCCGTGAAGATCTGGCCATGGCTCGCGCGCCGCGGCTGGACCGCGCTGCTGGCACATGCCAGAACGCGGGGGTGGGAACGGCGCGCGGGACTCCACGTCAAGTGTGCCGGTTTGTGTGGATAATTCCGCCATGCCGGAAACTCTCGAAACAGTGGACGAGCCCGTCCCCGAACGCCACGCCTCTTGGCTGGAACTGTTCTTCGACCTGATCGTCGTCGCGGGGGTGGGGCAGCTGGCCCATCTGCTGCACACCGGGCCGACCTGGGCGGAACTCGGCGAGTACGGACTGCTGTTCCTGGCGTTCTGGTTCACGTGGGTGATGTTCACGATGTACGGGAACGTGGCCCAGGACCGGGCGCGCATCCTCGTCGTCATCGTCGCCATGTTCGGGATGGCCGTGATGGCCGCCGCCGTGCCGGGGGTGCGCGAGTCGGACGAGAAGGCGTTCGCGTTCGCCCTCGCCTACGTGGTGGTGCGCCTCATCGCCTCCCGCGCGGCGAACCGGCCGGGGAAGGTCGTCGCCGATCTGCCGATCCTCCAGCTCGGCGCGGGCCTCGTGCCGTGGATCGTGTCGCTGTGGGTCGGCGGGGACGCCCGGCTGTGGCTGTGGGCGCTGGGCCTCGCCATCGACGTGTTCGTGATGGTGCGGGTGTCGCGGGGCGTGATGCAGGACGCGGTCGACGAGCGCTGGGCCCAGGGCAAGGAGCGCGTGCGGCGGCGCCTCGAACAGGAGGAACGCAGGGGTTCCTCGGGGCGTCCCGCGCGCGGGATCGGCGAGCGCGGCCGCCGGGCCCTGATGAAGCCCGAGCTGGTGACCGCGGACCTCACCCATCTCTCGGAGCGCCTCGGCCTGTTCGTGCTGATCGTCCTCGGCGAGGGGCTCGTCCAGTCCGTCGACGCCGCCGGGGAGGCGGAGTGGAACGGGTCGGTGCGGATCGTCGCCGTCGGCGCCTTCGCCATCCTGGTCCTCGTCTGGGCGCTGGCACTGCTCGGTGGCGCGCACGGGCTGCCGCTGCTGGCCCCGGAGGCGCTCGCCGTGCATCTGGTGCTGCCGCTGCACTGTCTGTTCGCGGGGGCCGTGGCGGCGCTCGCGGCCGTGCTCGGCAGGTCGGTGGCCGACGCGGACGGCGCCCTGCCCGGCCCGGCGCGGATGCTGCTCGGCGTCGTCGTCGCGCTGATCCTGCTCACCGCGGCGGTGTGCGGCCTGGCCTCCGGCCGAGGATGGCGGTGGACGGCCGGTGCGGTGGCACCGGCCCTCGTGGTGGCGGGCCTGCTGATCGTGGGCCAGGGCCCGTCGGTGTCCGAGGGCCTCGGCACCGGGCAGGCGGTCGTGCTCGCGGTGGTCGCGGTCGGCTGGCCGGTCGTGTGGCGGGCCAGGGGCGGCGGCGCGGTGCCTGCCACGACCGGCTGACTCGGGTCCGGTCGTGGCGGGCGCGGCAGCGCCGGACGCGCTCAGGCCGGGGACAGCAGCCAGGCGGCCGTGTCCCGTGGCAGTGCGCCCGCCGCGAGCGGGCCGCTGGCGAGGAGGGGCGGGCCGGTGAGGCCGAGGACGGAGAGCGGGAGCGGGTCCTCGGCCAGGTTCACCACGCACACCAGGTTCCCGCGGCGGAACGCGAGATGGGGTGATCCGGGCGCGGAGAGCCACTGCGGGGGCGCCGTGGGGTCGGGCGCCGGGTGGATGCGGCGCAGCCGCAGCGCCCGCCGGTACAGGGCGAGCGTCGAGGCGGGATCCGCCTGCTGCGCGGACACCGTGAACGGCGCCCAGTCGTCGGGCTGGGGCAGCCACGTCGCCTCGGGTGCCGCGCCGCTGAACCCGTACGGCGCCGCCGTGCCTGACCAGGGAAGCGGGACGCGCGCGCCGTCGCGGCCCCGTTCGGTGCGGCCGGAGCGTTCCCACAGCGGGTCGAGGATCCGGTCGTCCGGCACGAACGCCTGCGGAAGGCCCAGCTCCTCGCCCTGGTAGAGGTACGCGGAGCCGGGCAGCGCCAGCATCAGGAGGGCGGCCGCCCGGGCGCGGGCCGGGGAGCCGAGCCGGGTGGCCGGCCGGGGCGCGTCATGGCTGGAGAGCAGCCAGGTGACCGCGGAGCCGGGCACCGCGAACGAACCGTCGATGACCTCGCGCAGTTCCTTCGGGTCCCAAGAGGCCTCCAGGAAGGCGAAGTTGAAGGCCTGGTGCATTTCGTCGGGGCGGATGTAGCGGGCGAGCCGGGCCGGTTCGAAGACCGCCGCCTCCGCGACCATCACCCGGTCCTCGGGGGCGACCGCGCCCGGCGGCGCGGGGTGCGTGTCGAGCAGGGCGCGCCACTCGCGGTAGAGCGGGTGCAGCTCCTCCTGGTCGTAATAGGGCATGAGGTGGTTGCGCAGCGGGGCGGCGTGCTGCCCCGGGCCCGCGTCGGGGAGGCCTTCCGCCTTGAACAGGGCGTGCGCCACGTCCACGCGGAAGCCGTCGACGCCCCGGTCGAGCCAGTGACGCAGCACATCGGTGAAGGCGTCGCGCACCTTCCGGTTGCGCCAGTCGAGGTCCGGCTGCTCGGCGGCATGGAGGTGGCAGTACCACTCACCGTCCGCGACCCGCGTCCAGGCGGGACCGCCGAACGCCGACCGCCAGTCGTTGGGCGGCAGTTCACCGTCCGCGCCCCGGCCGCCCCTGAACAGATACATCTCCCGCTCGGCCGAACCGGGCCCGGCCGCCAACGCCTCCAGGAACCAGGGGTGCCGGTCGGAGGTGTGGTTCGGGACGAGGTCGACGATGAACTTCAGGCCCAGTTCGTGGGCCCGGGCGGTCAGTTCGTCGACATCCGCCGTGGTCCCCAGGTCCGGGGCGACTCCGGTGTAGTCGGCGATGTCGTAGCCGCCGTCGGCCAGCGGCGACGGATAGAACGGCGTGCACCACACCGCGTCCGCGCCCAGATCCTTGATGTGTTCGAGGCGCTCGGTCAGCCCCGGCAGATCCCCGATACCGTCGCCGTTCGAGTCGGCGAAGGCCCGCGGGTACACCTCGTAGCAGACCATGTCCTGCCACCAGCTCATGCGAAGGACCCTTCCGAAGCCCACCGGGAGGCGGGGATGACCGGCTGTTCACGGCCCGTCGCGGCGGCGACCGTGGCCGCCTCTGCGACGGCCACCGCGCCGAAACCGCTGAGGGCGTCCGCGGCCGGCGGGCTGCCCTCACGCACCGCCCGTACGAGGTCGGCCAGTGCGGCGCGCACGCTCTGCGCGTACACGTACGGCTTGCGGGCCTCGCCGCCGAGGTCGATGACGGCGTGCACGTGGTGCGGGGCGGTGCGCTCCTCGCCGCGCCCGCGGGCGGGTGCGGAAGGTGCCGCGGCGCGTTCGACGTGGACCGTGAGCCGCTCCTCGCCGTGCGGCACGAAACCGTCGACGGAGAGCAACGGGCCGAGCTGGAGCGGCAGTTGCTCCCAGTGGTGGGCGACCGCCTCGTCGGTCCACGCCGAGATCTCCGCGTACGTGGGGATCCAGCCGGTGATCCGTGTCTCCTCGAACCCGTGGTCCAGGCGCATGAGTTGACGCTCCGCGCGGTGTGCGTGGGTGAAGGAGTGCAGGTGCGAGGCGAGGACGCCGCCGGGGTGCACGACGTCCGCGCTCACCATGTCGACCGGCCGGCCGGGCCGCGCCACCGCCGTGGCCCGCACGCTCACCGGGTCCGAGCCGAGCAGTTCCCGCGCCGCGTCGAAGAAGTGCACGCCGTGCTCGACGAAGATGCCACCGGAGTGCGCCGGGTCCCAGAACCAGTGGTCGGGGCCGAGGTCCTCGTCGGCGGCGTCGTTCTCGAACAGGAACCGGCGCACCGGCGAGAGCAGACCCCGGTCCGTCAGCCGCCGCACCGCCCGCAGCAGCGGGTTGTAGCGCAGCACGTGGTCCACGACCAGGACGCGGTCGGCGCGGCGCGCCTCGTCGGCCACGGACGCCGCGTCCTCGGTCGTGGTGGCGAGGGGCTTCTCGCAGAAGACATGGCGCCCCGCACGCAGCGCCCTGGTGGCCATCGCGGCGTGGGTGGCGGGCGGCGTCGCGATCAGCACGGCCGCCACGTCGTCCCGCTCCAGGAGCTCGTCCAGCGAGCCCAGCGCCGGGACGCCGTGCCGCCCGGCGAGCGCGGCAGCACGCTCGCGGGAAGGATCGGCGACCGCCGCCAGGCGCAGGCCCGGCAGCCCGGCGACCGCGTCCAGGACGAACCCGGCGAAGCCGCCGCAGCCCACGAGGCCGATACCGAGCGGGGCGCCCCCGGTCATGCGGTGCGCTCCAGGAGGGCCACGCCGATGTGCGCGTCGGCCATGCCGTAGAAGACGTACAGTTCGCCGTCGATCTCCTCGATCGCCGTCGGGAAGACGACGTTCGGAACCGTGCCGGAGATCTCCTCCTCGGTCTCCGGCGCCATCAGCGGGGAGTCCGAGCGGGCGAGGATCCTCGAGGGGTCGGCCGGGTCGAGGATCATCGCACCCGCCGCGTAGGACACCTTCTGGTTCTGCGCCCACGGGTCCTCGATGGAGCCGGAGACGCCGTGGTGGATGAGCAGCCAGCCCTCGGGCACCCGGATCGGGGCCGGGCCGCCGCCGATCTTCAGGGACTCCCACGCGTACTCGGACAGCGCGACCAGCGTGTGCTGGCGCGGGCGGACGAGGGCGCGGATGTCGGCCTCGACCTCCTTCACCGGCACGTAGCTGATCCAGATGCCGGGCCGCTCGTCGGTGACACCGGCCGGCAGGTGCACGCCCTCGCCCTCGCGGAACCAGCCGAGGTCCCACATCGGGCGGTGCAGCATCGCGTACGACAGTTCGCCGTCGGGGGCCGGGACCGGCTCCGGGAAGTGGACGACGTCCTTGTTCGGGAAGAGGTTGAGGTCGGTGTCCAGATCGGCCTGGTACGCGAACTGGATCGGGCCGAGGCGCGTCCAGTCGGTGAGGTTCTCGGAGACGGCGAGCGCGGGCTTCGGGCCGAGCGGGCCGTAGGCGACGTAGGACATGACGTGCTTGCCGAGCGAGGGGACCCAGGTGATGCGGGGGTCCTCGACGCCCGCGTTGTTCTTGCCGCGCTCCCAGCCCTCGTCGGGGGCCAGGACGACGCCCCTGCGCTCGACGCCGCTGGGGACGCCCGCCTCGTCGAAGGTGACCTCGGCGAGGCCGACGCGGGAGACGTTGCCCTCCGCGACGAGACGTGGCAGGAGGTGCAGCGTGCCGTCGGGGGTGCGGCCCGCGGCCGGGTTCAGGACGCCCTCGACCTCGTTCGCCTCTCCGGCCAGCGGGGACATGACGACGCCCTTGCGGACCATGCGGTACGGGATGGTGGCGGTGTCGTTGGTGGTGCTCATGTGTCGGTTCAGCCCTTGGTAGCGGAGTCGATGTCGGTGGAGGTGAAGTGGCGCTGGAACACGAGGAACAGGACCACCGCGGGGACGGCCAGGACGCAGGCCCCGGCCAGCAGGGCGCCGGCCGGGTTGGCGACCGTGCCCTGAAGGTTGGACAGGAAGCTCGCCAGCGAGACGGCGAGGGGCTGCATGTCGGCGTTCTTGGTGACAAGGAACGGCCACAGGAACTCGTTCCACGGACCGATGAACGTCAGGAGCAGCGCGGTCAGGATGGCCGGCTTGGCCATCGGAAGCGCGATCCGCCACAGGATCCGCAGCTCGCTCGCGCCGTCGATGCGCGCCGCCTCGAAGAGGGACTGCGGCATCTGCGAGAAGAACTGCCGGAACAGGAAGACGGCCGTGGAGTTGATCGCGAACGGCAGGATCATGCCGAGGTAGTTGTCGCCGAGCCCGTAGTCGCGGACCACGAGCACGTACAGCGGCAGGGTAAGGAGCTGGAACGGGATCATCTGCACCAGGAGCAGTGCCCCGAACACCGCGCCCTTGCCGCGGAACCTCAGCACCGCGAGCGCGTACCCGGCGAGCACACCGAAGACCAGTGTGCAGACCAGGACGCCGATCGTCATGATCCCGGAGTTCAGCAGCGAGCGGCCCAGCGAGATCGTGCTGTTGATGGCCGTGTAGTTGGCGCCGGTCAGGCCGGAGGGTACGGCCGCCGACAGATCGCCCGCCGTGACCTTCCGCAGGGAGCCGACGACCATGTAGTAGAAGGGGAAGAGGAAGACGACCGCGCCGAGCGACAGCAGCACGTAGCGCAGGGCCTTGCCACCGGTGAGCCTCATGTCAGTTGCCCCTCTCGGTGAGCTTGCGGGCGGCGAGCGAGACGACCATGACGAAGGCGATGAGGACGACGCCGAGCGCCGCCGCGACATCGGGATGCCCCTGCTCGATGCCCTTCTGGTACATCAGCAGCACCGGCGACGTGGACGCGTGGTCCGGGCCGCCGCCCCCGGTCAGCAGGTAGGGCTCGCTGAACATGTTGGCGCCGGTGATGATCGCGTAGATGACGACAAGCGTCGTCGCGGGACGCACGCCCGGCACGGTCACCGAGAAGAACTGCCGCACCTTGCCCGCGCCGTCCATGGCGGACGCCTCGTACAGCTCCTTGCCGACGTTCTGCAGCGCGGCGAGGTACAGCATCACGAAGAAGCCGAGCTGCTTCCAGGTCACGAAGACGGCGATCATCGGCATCGCGAGATGCGAGTTGACCAGCCATGACGGGTCCGGGGCGTGTGAGCCGAGCAGATGGTTGACGAAGCCGTCCGCACCGAAGAGGAACTGCCACACGGCGACGAGCGCGACGCTCGCCGTCACGTACGGGAGGTAGAACGCGGCGCGGAAGAACGCCCGCCCCCGTATCTTCGCGTTCAGCGCGGCGGCCAGGACCAGCGAGAGGCCCACGGTCAGCGGCACGTTGATGACCAGGAAGATCAGGATGTTCAGGAACGCCCGCCCGACCACCGGGTCGGTGAACACGTCCTTGTAGTTGGACAGGCCCACCCACGGCGCGTCCACATCGGTGCCGGGAGCCGTGAAGTAGAAGCGGTGGAACGACATCCACACCGTGTAGACCAGCGGGATCGCGAAGACCACGAGCAGGAACAGCACGTACGGCGACACGAACAGCGCTCCGACGCGTGCCCGCAGGTGGGCCTTGGGGGCGCTCATGACCGGTCTCCGTACTCGTTGAGCAGGTCGGTGATCTCGGAGGAGGCCTTGCGCAGGCCCGTGTCCGTGGACTCGCGGCCGAAGACGACCGACTTCGTCCACTGGTCGCGGAAGGCCTGCCAGATGTCGACCGAACCCGGCACGTTCGGCACCTCGACGACGCGCTCCGCCTGGTCCGCGAAGGCCTTGTACGTGGGGTGCTTCGCGAAGTAGTCCGCGTAGCGGGTGGTCAGGTCCTCGCGCATCGGCATCTGGCCGGTCGTCTCCAGGAACGTGCCGTCCTGCGCGCTCGACGTCGCGAATTTCAGCAGGTCCCAGGCCGTGCCCCGGTTCTCGCACGCGCTGAACATCGCCACCGACTTCTCGTCGCTGAACGAGTGCTTGCCCGTGCCGCCCTCGGCGGTCGGCACCGGCGCGACACCGATGTCCACGCTGTTCTTGTACGCGGAGATCGCCCACGGCCCGACGGTGGCCATCGCGGCCTTCCCGTCGTTGAGGGCGTCGCCGGGATACGCCTCCTGCGGCGCCAGCTTCTGCGCGTAGAGTTTCCGCCAGAACGCGGCGACCTGGCGGCCCGCCGACGAGTCGAAGCGCGGCTTGCCGTCCTCGATCAGCTGCTTGCCGCCGCTCTGCGCGGCGAACGCGGGATAGAAGTCGTACCAGGGCTGGAAGAAGTCACTGGAAGGCGACGGCCAGATCGCCGCCTTCGCGGCGCCGCTGCGCACCAGCGTCCGGGAGGTCTTCAGGAACTCCTCGTACGTGGCGAGCTTCGGGTGCTCCGGGTCGAGGCCGGCCTTCTTGAACAGCTTCTTGTTGTAGAGGATCATCACCGGGTTGCTCTTCCAGGGCAGTTGGTAGAACTTCCCGTCCGGTGACGTGTACTGCTCGGCGAGACCGCCGCTGCGCCCTGTCACGTAGGCCCGGCCGCCGGGGAAGTCGTCGAGGGGCACGAGCCCGTTCTGCTTCTGGAAGGTCGGCACCGCCGCGGGCGAGGTGTTGAAGGCCAGACAGGCACTCGTGCCCGCGATGATCGAGGCGCTGATCGCCTCCTCGGACGTCTTGCCCGCGGGGATCTGCTGGGCGGTGACGTGCTGATCGGGATGGCGCTCGTTCCACGCGGCCACCATCTGCCTGCCCCACCGCACCTCTTGGGCGTTGTTGGACAGCCAGACCTTGATGGGGCCGCGCGCGTCGGCGGCGACGGTCGCGTCGGGGGCGGCCCTGCCGCAGGCCGTCGCCGTCCCCGCGGCTACGAGCACGAGCAGCGCGGACGCCGTTCTCCTCAGCATGATGATCTCCGAACTGTTCACGCGCGGCCTCGTCGCCGTGCGCAATCGCCGGTCCGCGCGGGCGCGGCCGAAGTCTGGTGGAGCCCCGGTGGCTCAGTCGCGCGGCGCGGGACCGATGGAGGCGCGGGGGACGAACTCGGCGGGCGGCAGCGCCACGTGCGCCGCGTCCTCGTCCCCGGCGAGCACCGAATCCAGGGCGCGGGCCGCGGCCTCGCCCCAGCCTCGGGCGTCCGCGCGGGCCGAGGAGAGCGGCGGATAGCTGTAGCGGGTCAGCGGCGCGTCGTCGTAACCGACCACCGAGAGGCGCCCGGGGACCGGGACGCCCAGCTCCTGGGCGACCGAGAGCCCGGCCATCGCGGCCAGGTCGTTGCCGTAGACGATCGCGGTCGGCGGGGTGTCCAGCGCGAGCAGCTCGCGGGTGGCCCGGGCCCCGCCCTCGGCACTGAACCCGCCGGGCAGCACCGGTCCCTCGGGGAGGCCGAGCTCGCGCAGCGCCTGCTCCCAGGCGAGGCGGCGCCGGTGCGCGTGCCGGAACTCGCGGGGGCCCTCGACGTGCGCGATGCGCCGGTGGCCGAGCTCGGCGAGGCGGTGGACGGCGGCGGAGTAGGCGGGCTCGTCGTCGAGGCTCACCGTGGGCAGGCCGCCGCCCCACTCGGGCTGGCCCACCACCACGGCGGGCAGGCCGAGCCGGCGCATCAGCGGGGGCCGCGGGTCCTCGTGTCGCAGGTCGGTCAGGAGCACCCCGTCCACCTGGCGTTCGGCCGCGAGCCGTTCGTAGACCGAGCGCTCCTGCTCGGGCGTGGTCACGTGCACCATGAGGCCGTCGCCGCGCTGTCCGATGACGGCCTCGACGCCCGCGATGAACGCCGGGAAGAAGAGGTCCGCCCCGATCTGCTCCGGTTCGCGGGTCAGGACGAGGCCGAACGCCCCGGCCTTGCCGAGCGAGAGGGCGCGGGCCTGGCGGCTCGGCGTCCACCCGAGATCGGCGGCCGCCGCGAGCACCCGGGCCTTGGTGTCCTCCGCGATGCCGGGGCGGTCGTTGAGGGCGAAGGAGACGGTGGCGCGGGAGACCCCGGCGTGGCGTGCGACGTCCGCGATGGTGGGCTTGCGGGCCATGGCGTGCGGCGCTCCTCGGTGGTGGCCTCCAGGTGGATGTTCAAACCGGTTTGAACGGCCGAACGGCGTTGACTAAACCGGTTTGAACGTGAAGGCGTCAAGAGGTTGGCCGATGTGATCTGCGTCGCTGCGCCGCCGGGCGCCGGGGCTGTTCCGCGATCGCGCCGGCGGCCTCGCTCAACTCCCGCTGTGCGAGCGGCGGTTGAGGACGGCGACCGCCGTCAGGAGGGCGAGGAGCGCCCCGGCGAACCAGGTCATCGCCGAAGTCGCAGTGAGCGAGAGCGTGGCGAGGCCGAGGGCGACGGCGGGGCCGCTCAGGCCGAGATAGGCGACGAGGAACAGGCCCGCGAGCGCCTCGCCGCGCCGGGCGGGCGCCGCCATCGCGACCACGGCCCCGACCGCCGCCTTGAACAGCAGCCCCGCCCCGACGCCCGCGACCGCGCCGCCCACCAGGAACGCCGCCAGGTCGGCGGTGTGCATCCCGGCCACCAGCGTGAGGAATCCCGCGCCCTGCGCGAGCAGCCCCAGCGTCGACTTGGTCCGCGCCGCGAGGCGGTTGGTGAGGATCTGGGCGAGGGCCGCGCCCCCGAACACCAGGAACGAGATCGCGCCGGCCAGCAGATGCGACGGGTGGTGCAGGGCGTGTGCGACGAACCCGGCGGCGATCGACGAGAACAGGCCGAACACCGCGAAGGACGCGAACGCGGCGGCGGCCGCGGCCACATACCCGGCCCGGTCGCCGTGGTCGGCACTCACCCGCTGCGGCCGGTAGCGCGGCCTGACCGGCAGCTCGCGCACGGTCTCCGGGGTACGGGACACGGCCACCGCCACGGCCACGAGGAGCACGGCGAACATGAGATACGGCAGCCGCAGCGGAGCCGTCACGTACTGCGCGAGAAACCCGGACACCAGCGGGCCGAGGCCGAGTCCGCCGATGTTGGCCGCCGTCGCCACCGTCTCGAAGCGCTGCGGGGAGGCCGCGGGACGGTGCGCGGCGTGCAGCTCGGCGAGGTGCGCGGTGGCCGTCGCGCTGAGCATGCCGATACCGAGTCCGCTCACGAACCGGGCGACGAGCAGTACCGGCAGCTCCGGGCTCGACAGGAACAGCAGGGCGGCGAGGAGTTCGAGGCCGAGCGCAGGCAGCAGGATCTTCTTGCGCCCCACCCAGTCCGACACATGCCCGGCGAGCAGCAGGCTGACCACCACGCCCACCGCGTACACGGCGAAGACGACGGTGACCATGAACGTCGAGAAGCCGTCCCGCTCCTGGTACAGCGGGTACAGCGGGGTCGGCACCGTCGAGAACGCCATCGACGTGAGGAAGGCGAGCGCCACGGTCCAGAAGCCGATGCCGTGACGGCGTGCACCCACGGTGGGCCGGGCGGTGGGGGAGGGGGACGGGGTGCGGACGCGTGTCGGCGTGGCCATGCGGCAGAAGTCCGTTCGGCTGGAGGGGGAGGGCGGGCATGTCCCACTCTCCGCCCGTGCAGTCATCACGTCCAACGAATCGTCGAGCTCGCAACGATCGCGATCAGAGATGATTGATGGGAGGGTCGACGAGTGGAACTACGGCATCTCGAGTACTTCGTGGCGGTCGCCGAGGAGCAGAACTTCACCCGCGCCGCGGCCCGCCTGCACATCGTCCAGTCCGCGGTCTCCGCCGCGGTCAAATCGCTGGAGCGCGAACTGGACGCACGCCTCCTCGACCGCAATTCCAAACGGGTGCTGTTGACGGACGAGGGGCGGGCGCTGCTGCCCCGCGCCCGGATCGTCCTCGACGCGGCGCGCGATGCCGCCGACGCCGTCGCCGAGGTGCGCGGCGCGCTGCGCGGCACCCTGCGGCTCGGCACGCTCACGTCGATCCGGCTGATCGACCTGCCGGGCCTGCTGGGCGAGTTCCACCGCAGGCACCCCGGCGTCCAGGTGCAGATCACGGTCGCGCCGACCGGCTCCCAGGGGCATCTCGCGGCGCTCGCCGAACGCCGCCTCGACCTGGCCCTCGTGTCCCTGCCCGGGGCAAGCCCCGCCGAGGTCGAGCTGACGCCGCTCGCCGGTTCGACCCTCGACCTCGTGGTGCCGGCCGGGCATCCGCTTGCCGGGCGCGACAGCGTGGCGATCCGCGAACTGGCCGGGCTGCGGTTCATCGACTGCCCGGTGGGGTACGGCAACCGGTCCGTCGCCGACCGCGCCTTCGCCACGGCGGGCGTCCCGAGGCACGTCACCATCGAGATCACCGACCTCGCTACCAGCGCCGATTACGTCCGGGCGGGCCTCGGTGTGGCCCTGGTGCCGCGCTTCCTCGCCGACACCGCGCACGGCCTGACCGTGCTTCCCGTGACGGACGCGGACCTGGGCTGGACGCTGTACCTCGCGACCCCGGCCGACCGCCCGCCGAGCGCCGCGGCCCGCGCGCTCACGGACCTGCTGCGGGTTTCGGCCGCCGCGTCCGGATGACGGGCCGAAGACGGTCTTGAGACGCCTCTGGCATGTGCCATACGTTTGAATGCGCCGAGGGGGGTTACCCTCTTCAACGCCCCTGGCCCCCGGGCAACTTGGCTGTAGGCGCCACAGTCGCATCGCCGACAACGCGACTGTGGTACTCCGTCCGAAGAGTGCCGACTGGGGCTTCCTCCCGCGGTCCCACGGCGTCGTCGGACGGAACGGGCGAGGAAGTGCGCGAAGGGGAGCCGTGCTTTCTCGTGGGTGACCCCCGCCGATGTTCGCACGCGATTCCCGGCGGGGGTCACCGCTGTCCTTCCGGAGCGGCCGGGAGCGTCAGTGGCCGAAAGCCTCCTGCAGCCACCAAGCGCCCTCGTCGCGCGTCGTCTTGGCGTCGATCACCAGCGGCCGGTCCGGGGCGGCGAGCCACGCGGCGAGCGGGGTCAGATCGTCCGGCCCGGTCACCGTCAGGGCCGCGCAGCCGTAGCCGCGGGCGAGCGCCGCGATGTCCGTGTCGGGGAACGTGACCGTGGACAGGTCCGCCGCCTCTCCGGGGTGGCCGAAGTGGTGGACCTCCGCCCCGTACATGGCGTCGTTGTAGACCACCACGAGGAGCGGCAGGCCGAGGCGCACGGCCGTCTCCAACTCCGAGACGCCCATGAGGAATCCGCCGTCGCCGCAGGCCGCCACCGGGAGCCGGCCGGGCCGGGCGAGCGCCGCCCCGATCGCCGTGGACAGGCCGAGGCCGATCGACTGGAACGCCTGCGTGAAGCACAGCCCGTACTGGTCGGGCACGTCGAGGTACATGCTCGGGTAGCCCATGAAATTGCCCGAGTCGACGGCGACCGTGCGCTCGGCCGGGAGCATGCCGTTGAGTGCGAGCGTGAGCGTACGGGGATCGATGCGGCCGTCACCCGTGCCGTCCTCGAACGGGACCTGCGACCAACTCCCCTCCACGGCGAGGCGCTTGGCGACGTCCGGCGTGCGGTAGCCGGTTGCCGCCGGTTCGTCCGCCAGGAGCACGGCGACCTCGGTCGCGGCCTCCGTGACACCCGCCCACAGGCCCAGGTCGATGTCGCGGGTGCGGCCGAGAGCGTCGCGGTCGACGTCCACCTGGACCACCTTGGCGGTGTCAGAGATGAGGCGCCCGTGCCGCATGGTCCACATGTTCAGGGCGCAGCCCCAGCCCACGATCAGATCGGCGCCCGAGATGAGTTCGGCGGCCAGCGGCGTGGAGAAACCGCCCGCCACGTCCAGGCACCACTCCTCGCCCGGCCGCCCGTTGAACAGCCCGCGTGCCACCGCCGACGTCGCGAGCAGCGCGCCCGACCGCGAGGCGAGCGCCGCGAGCGCCTCACCGGCCTCGCCGGAACGGGCACCGCGACCGGCCACGAACACCGGGCGTTCGGCGCGGCGCAGCAGCTCGGCGAAGTCCTCCGCGTCGGCGGCGGCCGGGCGCGGCAGACCGGGCGCCGGGCGGCGCCGGGGCGCCACCGCGTCCTCGGGCAGCGCCTCGTCCTGTACGTCGATGGGGACGTTGAGGACCACCGTGCGGCGCTCCTCGGCGCACAGCCGGAACGCGCGGGTGACGTCGTCGAGGGCCGTGCGCGCGGAGCGGACCCGTGCCGACACCGCCCCGATGCCCTCCGCGACGGCCGGCTGATCGACGTGGAAGTTCGAGGTCCGCTCCGTCGCCTCCGCCGTCACGACCAGCAGCGGAGTGCGGCTCTTCGCGGCCTCGGCGACACCGGTCAGCGAGTTGGTGTAGCCGCAGCCCTGATGCACGGTGAGGACGGTGACCTCGCCGCTGGTGCGGGCATGGGCGTCCGCCATGACCGCGGCGCCGCCCTCGTGCCGCGCGGCGACGAAACGCGCGCCCGCGGCCACCAGGGCGCCCGTGACATGAAAATTGCCGCTGCCCACCACGCCGAACGCGGTGCGCACACCGAGCCGGTGGAGCTCGCGGCCGATGGCTTCCCGTACGAGCATGCTCACTTGCCTTCCGACGCGGGCACGAGCGCCAGGACGCGCGAAGGGCTGCCGGAGCCGCCGACGATGCGCAGCGGAGCGACCACGAGCACCGCGCCGACCGGCGGGAGTTCCCCGACGTTGCGGAGCTGCGTCACGCCGTACTTACCGTTGCCGAGCATGAAGTGGTGTACGGGGAAAGGCGGTTCGAAGCGGAACGCCTGCCCCGCGTCCGTGCCGACGGTCTCCACGCCGATCCCCACGATGCCGGCCTCCTCGGCCAGGTAGCGGGCGCACTCCGCGGTGAGACCGGGCGTGTGCGGGCCGTTGTCGTCGGCGTTGAGAAAGGCCGACTGGTCGTCGGAGCGGGTGTCCCAGCCGGTCCGGAACACCAGCCAGCCGCCCTCGGGCAGCGCGCCGTGCTCCCGCTCCCACGCCTTGAGCTCGTCCAGGCCCAGCAGGTAGTCGGGGTCCTTGGCACACTCGGCCGACCTGTCCACCACCGCGGCGGGCCCCACGAGCCGCGCCGCCGGCACACTGCCCACGTCCTCCAGGTCACGGCCGGACGACCAGTGCACCGGCGCGTCGAAGTGGGTGCCCACGTGCTCGCCGGTGTGGATGTGGTTCTGGAAGGAGATCTCGCCCGGGTCGTCCCAGTCGTTGAGCTTCTCCAGCTCGAAGCGGGGTATCGGGTGCATCGGCTCGGGCAGCGGAAGGATCGGCGTCCCGGACGACAGCGGGGCGGTGAGATCGACGACGCGGAGCGAACCGTCGGCGAGCGAGGTGATCAGGTCGGTGGCGGCGGAGGTGTGCGGACGTGATGTCATGGCGGACATCATCAATCCTCCGGGTGCCGGAGCGATACCTCCCCCCCCACACACGGAAGCTCGGCTGAACCTGAACCCGGGGGCTCAGCCCATGCTCTTCGAGCCGTCGAGGGACTCTCGGATGATGTCGGCGTGGCCCGCGTGCTGCGCGGTCTCCGCGACGATGTGCATCAGTACGCGACGCACGGACCACTGCGCGCCCGGCTCGTTCCAGGGAGCCTTGGGCAGCGGCCACCTGCGGTCCAGATCGGGCAGGGTCGTCACCAGCTCGTCGGTCCTGGCGGCGGCCTTCTCGTACGCGGCCAGCACACCGGCCAGCGTCTCGTCGGGCAGCAACCGGAAGGTGTCCGCACGGGCGGCGAAGTCCGCCTCGGTCATCGCCGTGAAGTCCGGCATGGCGGAGGGGCCTTCGAGCATGAAGCCCACCCAGCCCTGCTCGACCTCGGTGACGTGCTTGATCAGACCGCCCAGACACAGCTCGCTCGCCGTCGTCCGCTGCCGGGCCTGGTCGTCCGTCAGGTCCCGCGTGGTGAAGGTCAGGAAGTGCCGCTGCTTGGCCAGCGCCTCCAGAAGGTCGGCGCGCTCGCCGGTGCCGGTGGGGGCGCTGCTGGTCGACTCGTTGCTGGTCATGGTGTCCGCCTCTCCCGCGGGAATGCCCGCTCGCTGTTCGGTGCCGTCACAGTAATCACCAAGTAGGTCAGGTCACGTCCTACTTCGTCCCGCATGGCTCACCTCATCCGTCGACGGCCGTCCTGCACGCCAGATGCAGCGCCAGACGCTCGTCCGGGTCCGCGAGATCCACGCTCAGGAGCTGCTGTACGCGGGCGATGCGCGCCGCGACCGTGTTGCGGTGCACACCGAGCACCGCGGCGGTCTCGGCCGTGGAGGACTCCGCGTCGAGATACGCCGTGAGGGTGCGCACCAGGTCGCCGGGCTCGCCGGACAGCGGTTCGAGCAGGGAGCGGGCAGCGGGCTGGAAGGTGTCCGTGCGGGTCCAGGCGAGGAGCAGCTGGGCGAGGCCGAGGCGGTCGACGTGGAAGAAGCGTCCGCTGGTCTCCCGGCCCTGCGCCAGGCGCGCCGCGTCGGCCGCCTCGCCCAGGCTGCGGGCGATGCCGGCCGGGCCCGGATGGGCGCGCCCCACCCCCACGTACGCGTGCACCACCTCCGGCAGGCGGCGCTGCACGCGGCGCACCGCGGCGGCGTGCCGCTCGATGTCGCTGGTCGACGGCTCCTGGTCGGCGCTGGTCCAGGCGGACCAGCCGTCGCCCTGCTCGACGACCTGCGCGCCGAGCCGCTCCGCCGCGAACGCGTCGGTGACCTCGGCGCGCAGACCCGCCACGTCCACGTCGGGCCCCGTCCCGATGCGGATGCCGGTGTGCCAGCCGTCGAGCCGCCAGCCGAACTCGACCGCATGCCGGCGCACCGCGTCCGGGATCTCACCGCCCGCCGGGCGCAGCAACTCGCCCAGCAGAGAGGTGCGGTGACGGGCGCTGCGCTCCAGATCGAGACGGCGCAGCGCGAGACGTTCCCGTACGGCGCCGGACGCCACCTCCAGGGCTGCCGCCACCGCGTCGGCCTCGGGGGCCAGCCGGGCGGGCAGGCGCACGGCGAGGCGGGGACCGGCGCGTTCCGTGTCGACGGGATGGGTCAGGAGTCGGGCGCCGCCGGGGAGGTCGATCGGGCGGGGGAGCGGCGGACCGGTCAACTGCCGTGCCACGGTGTCCTGTTCGGCGGTCTCCACGGTGACCGGGGCGCCCGCAAGGTGGCGGGCGTCCGCGGTGAGCAGGGCGACCGGGCGGTGCAGCAGCGTGCCCAGGTCGGTGAGCAGCGCGTCCACGGACTCGTCCGCCCTGGCGCACACCTGCGCGGTGCGCAGCGCCGACTCGGCGCGCAGCAGCCCCGGTTCGGCGGTCATCCGCTCCAGCGCGAGGTACGCGGCGAGCGGGTCGGGGGAGCCGAGGACGGGCAGCCGCAGCCGCTCGGCGAGCAGCGCCGACGACATGCGCGGCGCTGCCACCCCCGGCACGAGCAGCGCCGCGACACCCGCGCCGTGCGCACGGCGCAGCAGCGCGTCCAGCCGCCAGTCACCCCGGTCCGCACCGGACAGGAGCACGAGAAGCCCGTCGACGGTCTCCTCGGGCAGCGGATGCGCCAAGTCCTGTGCCACTACGGGGTGTTGGACGATACGGGTGTCCTCGGGGCCCGCGAGGAGGACGACGTCGCGCCATGTGGGGTGAGCGAGCATCGCGGAGAGGGGGACACCGGCGGAGGAGCCACTTCGCGTGGGACCGGTCATGTCGTCGCCGCCTCGAATCCGACGACCCCCGAGTCCAGGCCGAACGCGCGGGGCGACACATACGGTTCCGTGTCGGGCCGCCGCCAGAACGCCGGGCCCGGCAGCGTCGCCGCGACGACCTCCTGCCCGGGACGGACCCGGTCGATGGCGAGGGGCAGCGCCGTGCGCCGGTCCAGGAGGCAGATCACGTCGGGGACGGTCGCCGCGACCTCGCCGTCGCGCAGGGCCAGCAGGATCTCGTTCTCGGTCTCCAGGCGGACGACCGTGCCGGACGTGGCGTCGGTGACCGTGACACTGCCGCGGCCGAAGCCGGGCCCCTCGCTGCGCGCGACCTCCCGGATCCGGCCCGCCGCGAGCACCTTGCAGCCGAGCGCGGCCTCCACGGCGCCCCGGTCCGGGCGGTGCGGGAGCGCCGCGTGCGCGCGGCCCAGAGCAAGGGCGCGGGTGAGGGAGCCGTCCACGCAGGCGTCGCGCACCTCGCCCAGCCGCACCGGGGCGAGCGCGAGCGCGGCCCAGCCGCCCGCCGCCGCGAGGAAGCCGCGGACCGTGCGTTCCAGGCCGCGGGCGTCCGTACGGTCCACCACCAGGATCTGACCGCCCGGTTCGGCCAGCGCGCACGGGGTGACCGGGAGGCCGCGCACCGCCCAGCTCAGCTGGTCCAGCCGGGGCAGCGCGCGGCCCATCAGGTCGACGTCGACCACGGGGAGGCCGAGGTCGAGGGCCGCCAGGAGCACCGTGAGGGCGTTGGGGCCGCCGGCCTCCACGGCCATCAGGGCGTCCGGGGCGGGGCTGCCGGTCCAGCGGGTGACCGCGGTGATCGCCTCGCGGAACTCCTGGCCGTTCGGCAGCTTCTCGCTCAGTACGTTCACCGCGCCCACGACACCGACCGGGACGGTCACGGGGTCGTGGGGGCCGGGTTCGTGCCAGGTCACCGTGCCGGTGCCGCCCAGGGCGCGCCGCAGCATCGACGCGAATGCCGCGGCGTCGCCGCCTCCGCCGCAGCCGAGGACGTTCACGCCCGTTACCAGGGGGTCGACGTCGGCGGAGGTGATCGTTTGTGGCACGCGGTGATTGTCTCAGCGGGTGCCCGGTCCTGCGCCTCGGGGCTCCGCCCCGGACCCCGCTGGCTCTGGTCCCGAGGCGGGTCTCCATATGGTGACCCTGCCCCGAGGCCGTAGGTCTGCTCAATCGGCGCAGGGGCTCTAGACGGGCAGCTTCTCCTCCACCGGCTGAAAGGCGAACGGGAGGCCGAAGCAGGAGGGCCCGAAGACCTCCAGTGCCTCCGGCGTCCGCATGATCTCCGGCGCCGCGATGCCGATCACCGTCACCCGCTGGCCGTAGCGAAGCGCCTCCGTGGTGATGGGTTCGCCCGTGTCCGCCTCCAGGACGCACACCAGGTCCGGGACCACACAGATCGGCTCGCCGTCGCGCAGCGCCGCCAAGTGCTCGTTCTGGAAACGGAGTTCGAGCCCCGATGCGCCCTCGAACGCCGCGAACGTGGCGCGGCCCCGCGCGAAACCACCCTCCGTGCGCCGCTCCACATCGGTCACCTTGCCGCGGAACAGCACCCGCAGGTGACCGTAGATCGTGCCCTCCACCGCCTCGCCGAGCGCCTCCACCGGGTCGCGGTGCGCCTCGCGTGCCTCACGGACCGCCCGGCCGAGCGACAGGGCCAGGGTCAGGGTGCGGGGCACCGCCGTGCGCTTGAGCTGTTCCCCGGTCATGGAGTACTCGGCGATCGCGGCGCCGCCGCCGAGCCCGACCGTGATCCGGCGCGCCAGGTCCTCCAGGCGCTTGGTGTCCTTGCCGGTGTCGAACACGCAGGTCTCGCCGTGCTCGCCGGCCATCGCGAGCGGCGAGGCCGGGATCCCGTACACGTGGAAGGTCTCCATCTGGAGTTCGGGGAAGGCGCGCCCCATGCCGTCCGCGTCGACGACCGGCAGTCCCGTGCGGGCCGCGACGATCAGCGGGATCAGCGAGTTGCTGCCACCGCACTCGATGGGCATCGTCGCGTCCGCCGTCCGTCCGGTGAACGCCTCCAGGGCGCGCAGCGCGGCCACCGGTTCGTCGGCGCCCGGCAGCTTCTCGACCATCACGGTCGGCGCGCCCATGTTCGCGACCGGGACGACGAACGCGTCGTCGGCCACCTCGTCCGGGTCGAGGACGGTCACGGGACCGTGCTCGCGCATCGCCTCGCGCACCAGCAGGCGGCCGATGGTCGGATCGCCGCCGCCTCCGGTGCCGAGGATCGCGGCGCCGCGCGCCAGGTCGTCCAGCTGCTCGGGGCCCAGGGTCCAGCTCATGTGCTCGTGCTCTCCTTACGTGGGTGGGGCGGGGCTCAGCCGACCTGTTGCAGGTCGCCCACGGCCTTGCAGCGGATGCGGGTGGCGTTGCCGGGCAGATAGGGGACGGGGACCTCGTCGAACTCGACGATCCGCACCCCGGAGGGGTTGGCGCCGGCCGCGACGGCCCGGTCGACCGCCTCCTGCCGCGCCTCGTCGAGCACGGCCTCGCGGCGCCCCGCATCGATCGCGTAGACCCGGTCGACCTCGCCGCCGACCTGCGCGATGGCCGCGCCAATCGCGTTCGCGACCGCGAAGTGGTCGGGGCGGTGCACCGCCCCGGAGCCCGGGAGGGTGTCGGGGAGCAGGACGGAACCGCCGCCCACCGCGACCACCGGCAGCGGCTCGGGCGACGTCCGCATCGACTCGACCGCGCGCGCCACGTCGGCGGCGATGGTGTCGAGCGCCTCCTTGACCACGCGCGCGTCCAGGTGGGCGACGGCCGAGCGGTCGCCGATGTCGGTGAGCCCCGCCGCGACCGCGACATCGGTGGCGGTCAGCGTGGAGCCGCCGAACACCAGGGCCTCGTCCGTGAGCCGGTAGCCGACCGAGCGCGGGCCGACCGTGACCCGGCCGCCGTCCGTGACGACCAGCGAGCCGCCGCCGATGCCGATGCTGTGCACGTCCGGCATGCGGAAGTTGGTGCGCACCCCCGCCACGTCCACGGCCGTCCCCGCCTCGCGCGGGAAGCCCTGCGTGAGCACGCCGACATCGCTCGTCGTGCCGCCGACGTCGACGACCGCGCAGGTGTCGAGGCCGGACAGCACCGCGGCGCCGCGCATCGAGTTCGTCGGGCCGGAGGCGAACGTGGCGACCGGGTAGCGGCGCGCGTACTCCAGGTCCATCAGCGTGCCGTCGTTCTGGCTGAGATACAGCGGCGCGGTGATGCCGAATCCGGCGACCGCCCCGGCGAGGCCGTCGACGATCCCGGCGGCCAGCTCGCGCAGCGCCGCGTTCACGGCCGTCGCGTTCTCCCGCTCCAGGAGGCCGATGCGGCCGATCTCGTGGGACAGCGACAGTGCCACAGACGGGCCCAGCTCGGCGCTCAGGATCTCCGCCGCGCGCACCTCGAACTCGTCGCTGACCGGCGAGAACACCGAGGAGATCGCCACCGACCTGACGCCGTGCGCGGCCATGTCGGCGGCGTGCCGGCGCAGCTCGTCCTCGTCCAGGTCGGCGATCTTCCGCCCGTCGAACTCGTGCCCGCCGTGCGCCAGGTAAGGGCGTCCGGCCACCGCCCGCGTCAGCCGCTCCGGCCAGTCCACGAACGGGGGCAGCGCGGACGTCGCGGGCAGGCCGAGGCGGAGCGCCGCCGTCGGGGCGAGTCCCCGCGCCTCGACGAGCGCGTTGAGGAAGTGGGTGGTGCCGATCATCACGGCGCCGACCGCCGCCGGGTCGAAGGCGTGCTGCGCGTGCAGCGCCTTGAGCGCGGCCACGATGCCCGACGTGACGTCCTGGCTGGTCGCGGACTTGGTGGTGGCGAGCACCAGCGGTCCTTCGAGCAGGACGGCGTCGGTGTTGGTGCCGCCGACATCGATTCCGATACGCACGGAACTGGCTCCTTAGCGGGAGGCGCCGCTGGAGGCGGCGGAGACGTGAGGGGTCTGGGAGGCGGGGGAGTCCTCGGTGGCTGCGCCCCGGTCCCCATCGGACACCGGCGCACCGGCTCCCATGTCGCGGGACACACCGACGCCGCGGACCAGGCCGAGCCGGCCGAGTACGACGTAGGCGACGAACGCGAAGACGACCGAGTTGATACTGGGCAGGCCCCAGTCGACGAACTCGCCGACGCAGAAGGCGAGCACCCACACCACGATCGTCGCCGGGACCCAGGTCGGCGCGGTCGCGGGCAGCGTGCCCGCGGCCCGCGAGGCCTCCAGGTCGCCGCGCCACCGCTTGACCACGAAGTACTCGGCGATCATCACGCCGGCGATGGGCGGGAAGGCGACGCCGAGCAGCGTCAGGAAGTCGGCGAACCGGTCGAGGATGCCGGCGGCCGCGAGCAGGCTGCCGACGACACCGAGCAGGACGGTGACGGTGGCGCGGTTCACCTTGCGGCCGAAGACCGACTCGATGAAGTTCACGACGCCGAGACCCGAGCTGTACAGGTTCCAGTCGTTGATCTTCAGCGCGCCCATGATCACGACGAGCGTGCCGACCCAGCCCACCGAGGACACGGCGATGGCGGTCACGTCGGCGGAGCGGGTGGCGTGCGCGAGGAGCACACCGGCGAGCCCGACCACGTACTCACCGAGCGAGATGCCCACCACGGTCTGCTTGACGACGTCGGCGGTGGTGCGGTTGAAGCGGGTCATGTCGGGCGTGATGATGGCGCCCGCGATGGCGCCGCCGGCCACCAGCGTCGTGCCCTGCACCAGGGACAGGCTCGGTCCCGGCGGTGCGGAGGCGACCAGGTGCCCGATGTCGTAGCGCGCCAGCTCGTGCACCGTGGACCAGCCGACGAGCAGCAGGAACGCGGGCACGGTGACGTACGCCGCCCAGTTCATGGAGCCGAAGCCCCACAGCACGACGGCCGTCACACCGAGCCCGAACAGGACCGACCACACCGGCGCGGGGAACACCCCGACGAGCCCGGCCAGCGCGTCGGCCGAGATCGCCGACTGGATGCCGAACCAGCCGATGAGGCTGAGCGCGATGGCGAGCCCGATCAGCGAGGACCCGACGCGCCCGAACCCGGTCCAGCGTGCGAGCACGGACGTCGGAAGCCCCTCGCGTACGCCGATGATCCCCACGAAGATCGACAGCACCTCGACGATCACGGAGCCGAGGGTGAGTGCCCAGAACGCCGTCCAGAAGTCCATCCCGAAGCCCAGCGTCGCCCCGAGCACGAACTGGCTGAGCCCGGAGATCTGCCCGAAACGCTGCAGGGCTACGGACCACCAGCTGTAACGGGCGGTGGTGGGCACTCTGGTCAGGGCGTGATCGTCCACCCCGACGGCGCGTGCGGCGGCCATCGAACCTCCAAGCGACTGCGGTTGCCCGCACGCTACGGCGGTCGCCGGAGGGGCGGGGTGGGCGCAGTGCCCGGTGGGGCGAAGGTGGCTGTGCAGAGTGCACGGTGAGGATTCGGGGTGTGCCAGGGGCGCATGCCTCGTGGTTCAGGCCGGCGTCTCAGGGTGGTGGCTCGTGTGGGGGTTCAGGGGCGGCGTCCCGTGCAGCCCACGATGCGGTCCATCAGCGGCGCGTCGTCAGGTGTCTCGACCGGTGGCCCCCACAGCTCCGGGAGGGGTGCCGCCGTCAGGAAGCTGGAGACATGGTCGTGGCAGGCGCGCAGCGTCTCCTCGGGCAGGTCGAAGGGCAGGCCGGTGGCCCGGGCGAGGTCCCAGCCGTGCACCACCATCTCGGTGAGCGCGATCTTTCCCCATGTGTCGTTCGGCAGTGTGAACCCCGGCCCGTCCGACTCGCCCTGCCAGGCCTCCGGGTCGTCCCACGCGTCGCCGAGCGCCCGCACGCTCTTCACCGTGCTCTCCCGCCGGTCGCCGGGCTCGGCGGGCAGGGGCGCTTCCTTGCGGGCGAAGCCGGTGAAGGCCCGCGCCGCGTCGTCGACATGGGCGATGAGCTCGCGCACGGAGTACTCGGAGCAGGGGGTGGGCGCTGACAGATCTTCGTCGGTCACGGCGGTCAGTACCTCGGTCATCCGGCCGCAGGCCGGCTTCAGGTCGATCACGGGAATTCCTCCTCGGACGGCACACGGTGGTGATACCGGTGCAGACCGGATCCAGGGCCCGAACTCATCGGCGCACCCGGACTGTTGTGTGTGAGGCTGTGGTCATGGACGACACACACGGCGAACTCCGCGACAGGCTGCAGACCGACCGCCCGCACTCCGCCCGGGTGTGGAACTACCTGCTGGGCGGCAAGGACAACTACCCGGTGGACAGCGAGGTCGGCGAGGCCATCCTCGCCACGTTCCCCGAGTTCGCCACCGTCGCCCGGCTGCAGCGGCAGTTCCTCGTGCGCGCCGTGCGGTACCTGGCGGGCGAGGCGGGCATCCGGCAGTTCCTCGACATCGGCACGGGCCTGCCCACCGCCGACAACACGCACGAGGTCGCCCAGCGCATCGCCCCGGACAGCCGGATCGTGTACGTCGACAACGACCCGCTGGTGCTGACGCACGCGCGGGCCCTGCTCACCAGCACGCCCGAGGGGGCCTGCGCGTATCTGGACGCCGATGTGCGGGACCCGGAGCGGATCCTGGTCCAGGCGCGCGAGACCCTGGACTTCGACCGGCCGATCGGGCTGACCCTGCTCAGCATCATGGGGCAGCTGTCCGACGAGGACCGCCCCGAAGCTGTGGTGTCCGCGCTGCTCGACGCGCTCCCGTCCGGCAGCTACGTCGCGCTGACCGACGGCACGGACACCAACGACGCGCTGAACAGCGCCGTCGCCGGCTACAACGAGCAGTCGGTGCACACTTATCACCTGCGGTCACCGGAGCGGATCGCCGCGTTCTTCGAGGGCCTCGACCTCGTGGAGCCGGGAGTCGTGCACACATCGGCCTGGCGCCCGGACCCGGACGCCCCGCGGCCCGAGGCATCCGCGGTCGAGGCGGCGATGTGCGGGGTGGGGCGCAAGGCGTGAGAGCGCCCCAGAGGTGGGGCGCGGCTACTACTTGCGCTCCACCTCCACGAAGGCCAGCGGGGCCTGCCCCGCGTTGACGACCTCGTGCTCGCTGCCCGCCGACCGCGCGTAGGAGCGGCCCGAGACCAGCTCGTTGCGCGTGACCGTGCCGTCCGGGGTGATGACATCGGTCTCGCCGTCCGTCACCGGGACCACGACGTAGTCATACTCGTGCACGTGGCGGCCGGTGCTCTGCCCCGGCTCGAAGTCCCAGCGGGTGACCCGCGTGCGCTCGTCCTCGTGCTGCACGGTGGCGCGGGCGGTGGTGGTCATGTCTCACGGCTCTTTCGTCGGGCGGAACGGCGGCGACGGGGATCGTCGCCGCAGGTGGCAGGCTAACCGCCTCAGACCGCGAAGAGCTGCTCCAGGTCCGCGAAGGCCTTGAACTCCAGGGCGTTGCCCGCCGGGTCGAGGAAGAACATCGTCCACTGCTCGCCCGGTTCGCCCTGGAACCGCACATAGGGCTCGATCACGAAGTCCGTACCGGCGGCGGTCAGCCGCTCCGCGAGCCGCTGGAACTCCGGCACCGGCAGCACCAGACCGAAGTGCGGCACCGGTACCTCGTGCCCGTCGACCGGGTTGGTGCCCGCCCGCCGTTCGCGCGGTGTCCCGTCACCGACCTGATGGGTGACCACCTGGTGACCCCCGAAGTTCCAGTCGATCCACCGGGTGTCCGAGCGGCCCTCGGCGAAGCCGAGCACCTTGCCGTAGAAGTCGCGGGCGGCCGCGAGATCGTCGACCGGGATGGCGAGATGGAAGGGGGCCAGTGACATCGGGAACTCCTTGTGCGGTCGGTGGGCCGAGGCCGAGGAATCCCTGTCCCGGTGGGCGCGCCGGTATGCATCGCGCGGCGAGGGCGGCGGGCGCCGCACCGGGTGGTCCGCAGCTGTCAGCGCAGGGCCGCGGTCTCCTCGTCCGGGGTGTCCGGGGAGTCCGGAGTGCTCGGCCGGGGCGCGGGAGGTGACACCAGTGGCGGCTCCGTCGCGCACGGGCGGGACCGGGCCAGGGCGCTGAGACCGAAGGCGAGCGCCGCGTTCAACACCACGGTGAGCAGGCCCGCGTTGACCCCGCCGAGGCCGGGCTCCACCACGTACAGCACCAGGGACGCGGCGACACCCGCGATCATGCCGGTCGCCACCGCCCACGCCCGCACCCGGCGGAAGAACAGCAGGGCGAACCAGCCGGGGATCAGCTGGCCCAGCAGGTAGTACGTCAGGTTGAGCACGGTCAGCATCAGCGACGACGCGGTCAGTGTGAGCACGGCGGCCGCCACCAGGAACACCGCGACGGCCAGGGTCGTCCAGCGGCGCTGGGCCTCCGGGCGCAGGTTCGGCGCGAGGTTGCGGGAGACGATGCCGCCGATCGACAGGGCCGTCACCGCGAGCACCAGCACACCCGACAGGCCCGCGCCACCCGCGACCACACCCACAAGCCAGTCGGGCAGCACGTCACGGACGACGTCCATGAACACCGTGTTGGGGTCGGCGACGTGCTTGCCGGCCGTGTACGCGAAGTAGGCCGTGGCGACCAGGAACGGGTACATCAGCATGTACGACGGCATCCACACCGTCGACGACTTGATGGCCCGCTCGGAGCGCGCGGTGAAGATGTACCCGGCGGAGAAGCCCAGATAGAAGGTGACCGCCTGGAAGACGATGGTGGTCAGCGCGAACACCATCGGGCTGCCCGCCATGGTGACCTGCGCGCGCGGCACCGCCGCCGGGTCGGTGACCGCCTCGATGCCACCGCCCGCGACGAGCGCGGCGACACCCGCCGCCACGACGCCGAGCACCATGAGCACGTCCTTGAGGATGGACACGAACGCCGGGGACCGCACCCCGGACACGGCGACGTACAGGAACGCCATCACGCCCGCGAGGATCACCGCCTGCACCGGTGTGATCGGCAGCCCGAGCGCCGTGAGCACCACCTGCATGCCGATGAACTGGTACTGGCCCCACGGCACGAGCGCCACCAACAGGGCGAACGCCGTGATGAGTTCGAGGCCGCGGCTGCGGAAGTGCCGGCCGAAGACGTCGGGGATGGTCATCGCGTCGTAGCGGACACCGGCCCGCCAGATCAGCGGCGCCACGTAGTAGCCGAGCGGATAGGCCAGCAGGATGTAGCCGAGGAACCAGACACCGTAGCTCGCGCCCTTGGCGTAGATACCGGCCGGGAAGCCGATCATCGTGCCGATGCTGTAGACCTCGCCGACCGCGAGGAAGTACAGCAGCCACGGCGGGAACGAACGGCCGCCGACCAGGTACTCGCTGATGGACACCTTGCGAATGCCGCGCCGGGCGCTGAACGCCACGAGGACCGACAGCACCATGATGACGAAGAAGATGGTGGCGATCATCGGGACCCCTCTTCCGAGGCGTTCGGTGTGTCCTCGGGGTAGTGCTTCCGGTCCATCCGCCACGCCAGATGCAGGCACACGGTGGTCAGCGGGAAGCAGGCGAACACCCACAGGAACAGCAGCGGGATGCCCGCCACGTACACGTCGGTGTTCGCGAGCAGCGGCATGACGACGAGGAGGGCGAACGAGGGGACGCCGAGGCCCAGCCACAGGCTGCGGGGGAGGCGGCGGGTGGGTGAGGCCGGTGGTGAACTCATCGTGTGCCTCCGGGAGTTCGCTCCCAGACGACGTCGCCGCCGATGACCGTCGCCTCGACCGTCAGATCGCGCAGGCTGCGCTCGCCACCCGCCGTCGGATCCTCCGACAGGACCGTGACATCGGCCAGCTTGCCCGGCTCCAGGGTGCCCTTGCGGTCCTCCTCGAAGGCCAGCTTCGCGGCCTCGCTGGTGTAGGCGCGCAGCGCGGTCTCCGCGTCGACCCGCTGCTCGGGGCCGAGCTGGTGGCCGTCGCGTGTGATGCGGTCGACCGCACACCACATGCCCTCCAGCGGCGGCACCGGCACCACGGGCGTGTCCGAGTGCAGGCCGAAGGTGACACCGTGGCGGCGGGCCGAGGCCAACGGGTCGATGCGGGCCGCCCGTTCGGGGCCGAGGAAGCGGTCGCGGTGCCGGTCGCCCCAGTAGTGGACGTGCTTCACGAAGAACGAGGCGTGCACACCTGCCCGCGCCATGTCCGCCAACTGCCGCTCGCCCGCCATCTGGCAGTGCTCGATGCGGTGGCGCCGGTCCGCGGCCTCCGGGTCGAGCCCGAGCTTCTGGTACGCGTCGAGGATGGCCTGGATCGCGCCGTCGCCGTTGCCGTGCACGGCGACCTGCCAGCCCGCCTCGTGCAGTGTCGCAATCCGCCGGGACAGGTCGTCCGGCGGGAAGATCAGCAGCCCGTGCTTGTCGGGGGCGCACGCGTAGCCGTCCGAGACACACCCCGTCAGGCCCTGGATCGAGCCGTCCGCCCACATCTTGACGCCGGCCACCCGGAACTGGTCGTCCCCGAGCCCCGCGACAGCCGACTCCACCGGGCTGAGGCGGCCCTCCGCCAGCTCCGGGAACAGGTCCTGCACGAGATACGCCTGAACGCGGTTGCGGAACCGGCCGGTGAGCCGGGCCCTGCGGTAGGCATCCAGTTCACCGGGGCCGCCCATCAGGCCGAGCCCGGTGTCGTGCACGGTGGTGACACCGGCCTCCAGGTACGCGTCTCCGGCCCGGCCGAGAGCTTCGGCGAGGTCGTCGACGCCCGGGTGCGGCATCCCCGCGTACGCGGCGAACGCGGCGGTCTCCGCGAGGACACCGGTCGGCTCGCCCTTCGCGTCGCGCACGATGGCGCCGCCGACCGGGTCGGGGGTGTCCCGGTCGATGCCCAGGCGCCCGAGGGCCGCCGAGTTGAGCACGCAGAAGTGCCCCGAGATGTGCTGCAGACACACCGGGTGGTCCGGCGACACCGGGTCCAGGTCGGTGCGGGTGGGATGCCGGTCGTCGGCGAGGAGTGTGTCGTCGTAGCGGTAGCCGCGGATCCACTCGCCCCGCTCGGTGTGCCCGGCGGCCTGCTCGACGCGGGCCACGATGTCGGCGATCCGGTCGTTCGGCGGACTGCCCGCGTCGACCTCGGCGGCGAGGGTCAGGCCGAAGAACGTGGGGTGGTTGTGGGTCTCGATGAACCCCGGCACCGCGCACCGGCCGCGCAGATCCCGCAGCGTGGTGGCGGGCCCCGCGAGGGTCAGGATGTCGGCGTCCGATCCGACGGCGAGCACCTTGCCGTCGCGGGCGGCGAGGGCCGTGCCGGCGTGCCCGGCGCGGTCCAGGGTGCGCACGGTGCCGCCGTACAGGATCGTGTCGGCGGCGTGCAGGGGATCGGCGGGGCGGGGGAACGGGCTCGGCACGGGGATCACCACCAGGGGAGAGGGACGGGGGACGGGGCGCCCGCACCGACCGCGGGCGCCCCGGACGTGCTCGTACAACGACACGGGTCAGACGTAGTCCTGGTATTTGTCCAGGTGCCGGACCGGCTTCGACAGGGCGTCACGGCGGAACGGGTCGCCCAGCTCACGGGTGGTCATGACCTCGATGACGGTGGTGCGTCCCTCGTCCATCTGCGCCGCGACCGCCTTGCTCAGCGCGGGGCCGACGTCCTCGAGGCGGTCGACGATCACGCCGTCCGCGCCCATGGCCCGGGCGATCCCGGCGAAGGACTCGCTCTCCAGCTCGCCCGCGACGAACCGGCGGTCGTAGAAGTCGACCTGGTTCTTCTTCTCGGCGCCCCACTGCCGGTTGTGGAAGACGACGGCGGTGACCGGGATGTCGTGCCGCACCGCCGTCATGATCTCGCCCATGCTCATGCCCCACGCGCCGTCGCCCGCGTAGGCGACCGCAGGACGCTCGGGCGCGGCCAGCTTGGCGCCGATGATCGTCGGCAGCGCGTAACCGCAGTTGCCGAAGGACATCGGGGCGAAGAACGAGCGCGGCTCCTCGAAGCGGAGGTAGCTGTGGGCGATCGAGTTGATGTTCCCGATGTCGGTCGACACCATCACCCGCTCGGGCAGCGCCTTCTCCAGCTCGCGCAGCACCTGGCGCGGGTGCAGCCAGTCGCCGTCCTCGCCGTCCTGCTCGGCGATCATGTCGAGGCTGTACGGGTCCGTCTCGTGGATCCAGCCGTCCAGCTCCTTCTCCCAGGCATCCTTCTCCGCCCGGATGGTCGCCGAACGCCGGGCGCGGGTCTGCTCGCAGACGAGCTCACGCCCTTCGAGCCGCCGCACGAGCGACTGCGCGGCGGCGCCCGCGTCCCCGCAGATCCCGACCTCGATCTTCTTGACGAGGCCCAGCATGCGGTGGTCCGCGTCGATCTGGATGATCTTTGCGTTCTTCGGCCAGTACTCCATCCCGTACTGCGGCAGCGTGCCGAACGGGCCGAGCCGGGTCCCGAGCGCGACCACCACATCGGCCTGCGCGAGCAGCTTCATGCCCGCCTTGGACCCTTGGTAGCCGAGCGGCCCGCACCACAGCGGGTGGCTCGCGGGGAACGAGTCGTTGTGCTGGTACGAGTTGACGACCGGCGCGCCGAGGCGTTCGGCCAGCGCCTTCGCCTGCTCGACCGCGTCGCCCATGACCACGCCGCCACCGGAGATGATGACCGGGAACTCGGCCTCGGCCAGCAGTCGCGCCGCCTCCTCCAGGCTGCGCTCACCGCCCGGCCCGCGGTCGAGGCGGGACGGGCGCGGGATCTCGGCCTCGATGTCCCCGTAGAAGTGGTCGCGCGGGATGTTGAGCTGCGTCGGGCCCATTTCGCTCATCGCGCGGTCGAAGGCGCGGCCCGTCAGCTCGGCCATCCGGCGCGGATTGTTCACGTGCGCCTGGTACTTGGTGAACTCCTCGAACATCGGGAGCTGGTTCGTCTCCTGGAAGCCGCCGAGGCCCATGCCCATCGTGCCCGCCTCGGGCGTGACGATGACGACGGGGGAGTGCGCCCAGTAGGCCGCCGCGACGGCCGTGACGCAGTTCGAGATCCCGGGCCCGTTCTGGCCGATCACGACGCCGTGCCGGCCGCTGGCCCGTGCGTAGCCGTCCGCCATGTGGCCGGCGCCCTGTTCGTGCACGACCGGGATCAGCTGGATGCCGGCCGGCGCGAAGATGTCCATCGCGTCCATGAAGGCCGAGCCCATGATGCCGAAGATGTCCTTGACGCCGTGCGAGACGAGGGTCTCCACGAAGGACTCGGAAGGGGTCATCCGCTGCACACCGGCGGCCACCTGACGGCCGTCCTCGGTCGTGAACTGCGGTTGGGGCGCACTGCTGGTCATGGAGTTTCCACCCTTCGACGTGCTGTCGGTGCCTGTGCGGGGTGGCGCATGTTCGCTGGGGGAGAGCGGGTTCCGGGATCCGGTACGCGGTGTTCCCGAAAGCGGGACACGTCGAGGACCGTAGAGCGGGCGTCTCGGCAGCGTCAACCGTGCGTACCGAAATCCGGGACGTGCTGCTACGTTCAGGGGCTCAGCAACTGGCAGCCGCCGCCGGAGAGTTGAGGATGGTGCACATGGAGGACGGAACCCCGGCCCTGCGCCTGTTCGCCCTGCTGGAACACATCGCCCGCACCGATCGGCTGGTCACCCTGACCGAGCTGGTCGCCGAGACCGGCCTGCCGAAGCCGACCGTGCACCGGATGCTGCAACAGCTGGAGGGCGCGGGCCTGCTCGACCGGCAGGGCGACGGCCGCCGCTACGGCGCGGGCGGCCGGCTGCGCGCGTTCGCCGAGGACCTGCTCAGCCACGGCACCCACCACGCGGCGCGGCACGCGGTGCTGCGCCATCTCGTCGACGAGATCGGCGAGACCTGCAATCTGACCGCGCCTGCCGGCCCTGAGGTCGTCTATCTCGACCGCGTCGAGACCCCGGAACCGCTGCGGTTCGCCCTGCGGCCCGGCTCCCGGGTCCCCGTGCACTGCAGCGCCAGCGGAAAGCTGATCCTGGCGTTTCTGCCCGCCGCCCAGCGCCGCAAGATCCTCACCGCGGCGCCGCTGAAGGCGTTCACCGCGCGCACCCGCACCGACCCCGACGCCCTGGAGGCCGAGCTGGAGCAGGTGCGCAGGGACGGATTCGCCCTGGACGACGAGGAGTTCCTGCCCGGCCTGGTGTGCGCCGCCGTGCCCGTGCCCCGTCGCCCGGGCGACGACCCGTCCGCGTCACGGGTCCGCCAGTGCGTGGCACTTCAGGCGCCCGCGGTACGGGTCGACGTGGAGCGGGCCGTGAAGCTGGTGCCGGTGCTGCGGCGGGCGGCCGAGCGGATCGCGCGCATCGAGGCGGAATGAGACGGGCGGGCCGGGCCCTACTCGGGTGGCAGCAACTCCCGGACCACATCGCCCAGGATCGCGATCCCCGGCTCGATGACATCGGCCCGCGGCGCCGCGAAACCGACCCGGAAGTGCCGCAGCGCATCGCCGTCCGGGCCCTGAAGGAAGAAGATGTCACCGCGCTCGATCAGCACACCCCGCTCGCGCGCACGCCCCACCAGCTCCCGGCAGTCGAGCCCCCGCGGCCCCGACATCCACAGGCTCACCCCGCCCGGCGCCGGTGAACTCGGCCACGGCAGCGAGGCGTTCACCGCGTCCCGCATGAGCCGCCACTTCCTCCCGAGGCGCGCCCGGCTGCGCCGCACCGCCCACTGGTAGTCACCCGACTCGATCAGCAGACCGAGCGCCCGCTGGAGATGCCCGGAAGGATGGCGCACCGAGTAGCGGCGCAACTCCCGCAGATGCGCGACGAGTTCGGCGGAGCCGACGAGATAGCCCAGCCTGAGGCCCGGCGCGAGGAACTTGGAGAACGTGCCCAGGTACACCACCTGCCCCGTGGTGTCCTGCGACTTGAGCGCGGGCGTCGGACTGCCCGCGTAGCGGAACTCGCTGTCGTAGTCGTCCTCCACGACGACCGTGCCCGCCTCCCTTGCCGCCGCGAGCAGCGCACGCCGTCGCGCTGGACCCAACGTCACATTCGTCGGGTGATGGTGACTGGGCGTCACATGCAGCAGGTCGACCCCGCGCAGGGTGTCCGGTGGACGCAGACCGTCCGCGTCCACCGGAAGTGGGTGAAGGCGCGCCCCGGCCCGCAGGAAGATGTGCCGCGCGTCCAGATACCCCGGGTCCTCCACGGCGGCCACCGAACCGGACCCGAGGAGCGCCCGCCCCAGCAGATCGAGCCCCTGCTGCGAGCCGATGGTGATCAGCACCTCGTCCGCCTCCGCCGCCACACCGCGCGCGGGCAGCAGATGCGAACGGACCATCTCCACCAGCAACGGATCGTCGTCCGCCACACAGTCCTGCAACGACCAGGCGGCGTGCGGCCGGTCCAGCGCCCGGTTCAGTGCCCGCACCCAGGCCCGCGCCGGGAAGGCCCGCGTGTCGACCTGACCCGCGGGAAACGGAAACGGGTAGCGAGCCCAGTCGTGATGCTTCTCGATGTGCGGAAGCCGGTCCCCCTCACGCCCGCGCAACCGCCCCGACCAGTCGAAGGCACCCTCCTGCGGCGGTTCGGGATCCAACTCGGCGCGCAGCGGCATCCGCGGATTGACGAAAAGGCCCGACCGGGCCCGGCTCTCCACGAACCCCTCGGCCACCAGCTCCTCGTACGCGGCGGTGACGGTGTTCCGGGACACCCCCAGCTCCTGGGCGAGCAGCCGCGAGGACGGCAGCCGGCCGCCCGCGTCCAGGCGCCCCGACGCGATGCCGTGCTCGATGGCCTGCCGCACCTGCCGGTACAGCGGCTCCCCGCGGCCCCGCTCGATCTCGATCAACGTACGTGGCATGTACCGCCTCCGTCTCGCCGTCGGCCTGGCACCCTCAGCGTGCACACAACTGGACCTGTTGCGGTCGCCGCCTCGTTCGGCACGGTAGCCGTGGTGGCCCCGGCGCACGAGAGTGCCCGTCCGGCGCCACCCACTCAGCAGGCTCTGCCCAGATGTCGCAGCCTCCACCCCAACTCGTGTCGAGCGCGCAAGTCCACGCCTGTCGCACCGCGTCCGTGCCGCCGTCGGCGCCGGACCAGAGGGGAGTCGAACCGTGAGGATCGGTATTCCGCGGGAAGTCAAGAACAACGAGTTCCGCGTCGCCCTGACCCCCGCAGGGGTCCACGAACTGACCGCACACGGCCACACCGTCACCGTCGAGGCGGACGCGGGGGCCGGTTCCGCGCTGCCCGACGCCGACTACGCCGAGGCCGGCGCCCGGGTCCTGCCGCGCGCCGACGACGTGTGGGCAGGCGCCGACCTGGTCCTCAAGGTCAAGGAGCCGGTGGCCGAGGAGTACCACCGGCTCCGCCGGGACCAGGTCCTCTTCACCTACCTCCACCTCGCCGCGTCCCGCGCCTGCACCCAGGCACTGCTCGACGCGGGCACCACGGGCGTCGCCTACGAGACCGTGCAGGCGGCGGACGGCTCGCTGCCGCTGCTGTTCCCGATGTCCGAGGTCGCGGGCCGGCTCGCGCCGCAGGTCGGGTCGTACCACCTGATGCGGGGCGGCGGCGGGCGCGGCGTCCTGACCGGCGGTGTCTCCGGCACCCGACCGGCCCGCGTCGTCGTCATCGGCGCCGGGGTCGCGGGCATGAACGCGGTCGCCGTCGCCACCGGGATGTGGGCGGACGTCGTGCTGCTCGACACCGACCTGAACAAGCTGCGCGCCGCCGACCGGATGTACCAGGGCCGCATCACGACGCTCGCCTCGAATCGGCTGGCCCTCGAACAGGCCGTGCTCGCAGCCGACCTGGTGATCGGCGCGGTCCTGGTCCCCGGCGCCAAGGCGCCCCGCCTCGTGAGCAACGACCTCGTCGCCCGCATGAAGCCCGGCGCCGTCCTCGTCGACATCTCCGTCGACCAGGGCGGCTGCTTCGAGGACACCCGGCCCACCACCCACGCCGACCCCGTGTACCGGGTCCACGACACCCTCTTCTACTGCGTCGCCAACATGCCCGGCGCCGTCCCGCACACCTCGACCCACGCCCTCACCAACGCGACGCTGCCGTACGTCCAGGCCGTCGCCGACCACGGCCTGCGCGCCGCCGCGGCGGCCGACCCCGCACTGAAGCGGGGCATCAACACGCTCGGCGGGCGGCTCACCTACCGCCCGGTCGCCGAGGCCCACGACATGAAGCACGTCGACGTCGACCAAGCCCTGCTGTGAACACCAAGGCGTACACGAACGTGACCGCGAAGGAGCGCACCGTGCCCCAGGACCCCACCCTGCGTGCCAAGGCCCAGCGTCACCTCGGCCCGCACTTCACCCGCAAGGACAGCTGGTACGACACCCCGCCGCCGGTCTACGTCCGAGGCGAGGGCTGCCACCTCTACGACGACGAGGGCAGGCGCCACCTCGACGGCCTCTCCGGGCTGTTCTGCGTGAACATCGGCCACGGCCGCGGCGACGTGGTCGCCGCAGGTGCCAAGCAGATGGAGACCCTCGCGTACTCCACCAACTGGGGCGCGGCCCACCCGCCCGCCATCGAGGCGGCGAGCCTCATCGCCGAACTCGCTCCCGGCGACCTGGACGTGACGTACTTCGTCAACTCCGGTTCTGAGGCGGTCGAGACGGCGATCAAGTTCGCCCGCCAGTACCACCGTTCGCAGGGACAGCCGCAACGCACGAAGATCATCAGCCGTTCGATGGCGTACCACGGTGTCACCCTCGGCGCCCTGTCCGTGACCGGCCTCCCGAAGATCCGCGACCCCTTCGGCCCCCTCCTCCCGGGGATCCGGCACGTCCCCAACACCCTTGGGTTCACGGGGGATTGCGGCCCGGCGGCGGAACTCGACTGCGTCCGCGCGATCGAGCAGGCCATCGCCGAGGAGGGCCCGGAGACGATCGCCGCCGTCTTCGCGGAACCCGTGCAGAACGGACGCGGCGCCCTCGTCCCGCCCGAGGGCTACTGGCGCGAACTGCGCCGCATCTGCGACGAGCACGGCATCCTGCTCGTCGCCGACGAGGTCATCTGCTCCTTCGGCCGCCTCGGCCACTGGTTCGGCAGCGCCGCCGAGGGCGTCGTCCCCGACCTGATCACCTTCGCCAAGGGAGCCACCTCGGGCTACGCCCCGCTCGGCGGCGCCATCGTCCGCGAACCCCTGGTCCGGGGCCTGTACGACTCGCCGCTCGGCGGCACGTTCACGCACGGCGCGACGTGGGGCGGACACCCGGTGTCCACGGCCGTCGCCGTCGCCAACATCGGCGCCATGCGCGCCGAGAACATCCCCGGCAACGTACGGGACCTCGGCCCCACCCTCCGCTCCGGGCTCGACGAGATCGCGGCACGCCACCCGGTCGTCGCCGACGTCCGCGGCACCGGCTTCTTCTACGCGGTCGAGTTCACCGCCGACCGCGACAGCGGCCGGGAACTCACCGAGGAACAGTCGACGCGCATCCTGCGCGAGGTTCTGCCGGACGCGATGCGCCGCACCGGGGTCATCCTGCGGCCTGACGACCGCGGCGCCACGATGCTGATGGTCGCTCCGCCGCTGGTCGCGGACCGGACCGTGCTCGGCGAACTCCTCGAAGGGGTCGACGAGATGGTGGCTTCGGTCGCCCGCGCCGTGGCCTGACACGCCGCTCGTTTCGACCGTGTGAACGGTTCGTTGAACACACTCGGCCGGGCCTTCGGGTGTGCCAAGACTGTCCGTCGGCGCCGCATGATCACCACGTAGCGGCGCCGCCGGGCGGGCCCACGCCAGACGTACGGAGGAAAGAGGCGGACGTGACGGACACCAGCGACAGAACCCTGCGGGGCGACGACGGCACGACCGAGCCCTCCGGCGGCCCCGGCCTGCGCAGCGCCCTCAAACAGCGCCACATGACACTGATCGCGATCGGCGGTGTCATCGGCGCCGGACTCTTCGTCGGCAGCCGTGTCGTCATCCAGGACACCGGACCCGCCGCCGTGATCTCCTTCGCGCTCGCCGGCGGCCTGGTCATCCTCGTGATGCGGATGCTCGGCGAGATGGCGGTGGCCCGCCCCGCCGTCGGCTCCTTCCACGCCTACGCACGGCTGGCCCTCGGCCCGATGGGCAGCTTCACCATCGGCTGGCTGTACTGGTACTTCTGGGTCAACGTCGTGGCCCTCGAAGCGGTCGCGGGCGCCGAACTCGTCCGCGCCTGGCTCCCCGGCCTCCCGCTCTGGACGATCAGCCTCGCCCTGATGCTGATCCTGACGGCGGTCAACATGCTGTCGGTGAAGACCTTCGGCGAGTTCGAGTACTGGTTCTCGTCGATCAAGGTGGCCGCGATCACGGTGTTCCTGGTCGTGGGCCTCGTCTTCGTCGTCGGCCTGTGGCCCGGCGCGCACGACGCGGGCGGCGTCGACAACCTGACCGCGCACGGCGGCTTCCTGCCGATGGGCGTGGGACCGGTCCTCACGTCCATCATCCCGGCGGTCGGCTTCTTCACCGGCGCCGAGATCGCCGCGCTCGCCGCGGCCGAATCCGCCGAGCCCGGCCGCAACGTCGCACGGGCCACCCGCTCCGTCGTCCTGCGCGTCCTGCTCTTCTACGTCGGATCGATCTTCCTGGTCGTCGCGATCGTCCCGTGGAGCTCGGACAAGCTGAACGGCGGCCCGTACATCGCCGCCCTCCAGGAGATCGGCATCCCCGGCGCGGACACCATGATGCGCATCCTGATCCTGATCGCGGTCCTCTCCTCGCTCAACGCGGGCCTGTACTCGGCGTCCCGCATCGTCTTCGCCCTCACCCGCGAGGGCGAGGCGCCCCGCGGCCTCACGAAACTCAGCCGCAGCGGAGTCCCACGCCGAGCCATCCTCCTGGCCACGGTCCTCGGCTACGTGGCCGTGGTCTTCGCCTACGTCTCCCCGGACACGGTCTTCTCCTTCATCGTGCACTCGTACGGGGCGGTGGCTCTCTTCGTCTACCTCCTGGTGGCCCTGTCTCAACTCCGCCTCCGCAAGCGCCTGGAACGCGAGGACCCCGACTCCCTCACCCTCAAGATGTGGGGCTACCCGTACCTGAGCTGGTTCACGATCGGCGCGATGGTCGCCGTCATCGCCGCGATGGCGATCCTCCCGGCCACCCGCGCGGACTTCGCCGCCAGCCTGCTCACGGTCGTGGTCGTCCTGGCCTCCTACGCCCTCCTGCGCAGACACCGCCGCGCACAGGCGAAAGCGGGGCTTGACCTCAAGTCCGATTGAGCTTCTAGGTTCGCCCCATGAAGACACTTGTGCTGGGAAGGACGCCCGCCAGGGTGACCGACGTACTGTCCACGCTGCACACGGACGGCTTCGAAGCGGAGGGAGTGAGCACGGACGACGAGGCACGGGGACTCCTGGAGACACGGGAGTTCGCGGTGCTGATCATCGGTGGCGGGGTGGGGCCCGAGGCCCGGGCGGCGCTCAAGGAGTTCGCCGCGGAGCACGGTGTGGTCCGGGTGATCGACGGCGCGCTGACGGCACCGTTCGACGCCTATGCGCGGCGGGAGTTCGAGCCGCTGATCCGGGAGGCCGCCGCCACGTCGTGACGCCCCCTCGGGCCCCTGGGCGATCCGGCCCACCCGCTGGCGCGCCACGGCGAAGCGTGCTCGACTGTGCGGAAGCTCTTGCAAGTTGGTGAGCGGGTCCGCGCAGCCCGGGGGAGCCGCCGGGGCGATGCGGGCCCGTGGTGTGCTTCGAGGAGGCCCGGTGAGCAGCCGACGAGTTCTGCGGGAGAGCCGCACCATCGACCCCGCGTCCGTCACGGAGCAGTACCTGGACCGGGTCCTCGCCCTCCCGGAAGGCCTCGGCACACTCCGCGTCGAGCTGGACTTCGACAAGGTCACCGACTGCTTCCAGCTCTACGCGGCCGCCCTCGACCCCGCCGGATTCCTGCGCGGCCACGTGCAGTGCCCCGGCGACCCAGGGCCCCGCCGGCTGTCCTTCGAGGTGGGGGAGGGGCACGCCGACCTCGGGTGCCACGCGGGGCCGCTGCCCGCCGGGGAGTGGACGATCCGCATCGACCTCGACCGGTTCACGCAGGGCGGGAGCTACGAGCTGCGGGTGTACGTGGACGATGCGGATGCCGCCGTCACACCACCCGTCACGCGTACCCGAAGTGAGCGAGCGGCACCGGCGCCGCAGGCACCTCCCACCTGGCTCCGCGGCGAGCTGCACTCGCACTCGCTGCACAGCGACGGCTCAGCCGGCCTGCCCGCCCTCCTGGATGCCGCCCGCGCCGCGGGGCTCGACTTCCTCGCCGTCAGCGACCACTTCACATCGAGCCACTGGGCGGAACTGGCGCGCCTGGAAGCGGAAGGGGCCGCCGACGGCCTCGTCCTCCTCCGCTCCATCGAGCTGACCTCGCACTTCGGCCACGCGAACCTGCACGGCCTGTCCCGCTGGCCCGGCACCTACGTCGACGCCGACGGCTGGGACTTCGCCGATGCCGCCCGCGAGGTGCACGCCCAGGACGGGCTCGTGGGGGTCAACCACCCCTTCAGCGGCCGCCAGGCCTGGCGCAGGGACGACCACACCTGGGACGACATCGACCTCCTGGAGATCGACAACTTCGGGCAGGGCGCCAACAACGACGCGGCCGTCGGCCTGTGGGACCGGCTGCTCGCCTCCGGGCACCGCATCACCGGCGTCGCCGGCACCGACTGCCACCACCCGCGGAAGCCCGAGCACCGGCTCGGCCAGGTCACCACCGTCGTACGGGCCGAGCACAGCCGCGAGGGCATCCTCGGCGCGCTGCGGACGGGCGAGGCGTACGTGTCGCGCGGGGCCGGGCTGCGGCTCTCCGCCCGGACCGACGCCGGGGAGTGCGCGATGGGCGGGACCGTGCCCCTGGGCGGCCCGGTCCACCTCGACGTACGGATCGACACACCTCGGCCCTCCGTGCTGTTCGTCCTGAGGGACGGCCTGCTGTGGCACATGGAGCCGGTCGACGCCGAGGGTGCCACGCACGTGCGGGTCACGGACCCGCGCCCGATCCCCGGGACCTACTACCGAGCCGAGCTGCACGCGGCCAGCGACGACCCGTACTTCTGGGCCTCGTGCAACCGCTCGCACGCCTCCTCCCTCGCCGTCTCGAACCCGGTTCGGGTCAGCCCGGATCAGGGTCGGGGCGCAACTGCCGCAGCCACCTCTCCGTCCGGGTGAGGTGCGCGCCCGCCGCCGCTGCCGCCGCGGTGGGGTCGTGGGCGGCCAGCGCGTCGATGAGGGCCTCGTGCCCCTCGTCGCTCGCGGCGCGGACCGCGGAGCCCTGCGCGGAGCCGTACACGTTGTAGTGGCGGCCCCGGGAGCGCAGCACACCGGCGAGCGCGGCCAGCGTCTCATTGCCGGAGGCCTCGCAGATCGTGGTGTGGAACGCGTGGTCCAGGTCGTGGAGTTCCTGCTCGTCCTCGGTCGCGCTCAGCCGTGCCTGAAGCTCCCGCAGCCGCGCGATCACCCGCCCGTCGGCGCGGGCCGCCGCGAGCGCCGCGGCCTGGCACTCCACGGCGCGGCGCGTGTCGAAGAGTTCCAGGATGCCGTCGAGGGGCAGTACGTCGACCATCGCGGCGAACCCGGCGAGCATGTGCGCCGGGCGCAGCGCGGAGACGAACGTGCCCGCGCCGTGCCGGGGTTCGAGCATCCCGAGGGCCGCGAGCGAGCGCACCGCTTCGCGCAGCGAGCCGCGTGACACCCCGAGCCGGGCGCACAGGTCGGGCTCGGGCGGCAGCCGCGCGCCCGGAGCCAGCTCACCGCTCGCGATCATCGCCCGCAGCCCGGCCGCCGCCGTGTCGGTGGCCGTCATCGCCCCGCCCCCTTCGCCCTCGCCTCGTCCGAGGAGTCATCCGATGAATCCGGCAGCGGGTAGCGAGGAGAAGACTCACGAATCACAACTGCCCCTGTTCGGCGAGCAATTTACCGCCTACCGTCCTGCGAGTACGACTCGACCGGACACAGTCATCGGATGACTCGCGGAGTGACATGTCTTCTCAGCCCCTCGACGCCTGGGCGCTCGACCCCGACGTACGCCACCTCAACCACGGCTCCTTCGGCGCCGTGCCCCGTGTCACCCTCGACGAACTGCGGGCGCTGCGCACGGAGATGGAGAGCAACCCGTGCCGGTGGTTCCGCGGGCTCCCGGAGCGCGTGGCGCGGGCCCGGGCGGACATCGCCCGGTACCTCCGCGTCGCCCCGGACGGCCTCGCGCTCGTGCCCAACGCCAGCGCCGGAGTCAGTACGGTCCTGGGTTCGCTCGAACTGGAGCCGGGCAGCGAGGTGTTGCTGACGGACCACTCCTACGGCGCCGTCACCATGGGCGTGACACGGGCCGCCGAGCGTGCGGGCGCGCACGTACGCACCCTGCACATCCCGCTCGACGCGACACCCGCCGAGATCGCCGCGCTCTTCGCCGAAGCCCTCGGCGCCACCGGCAGGCCGACCTCCCTCGTGGTCGTCGACCAGATCACCTCCGCCACCGCCCGCCTCTTCCCGGTCGCCGACATCGCCGCGCACGCCCACGCGGCGGGCGCCCTCGTCCTCGTCGACGGGGCGCACGCGCCGGGCATGCTCGCCGACCCCCTCGCCGACGCGGGCGAGGCCGACTTCTGGGTGGGCAACCTGCACAAGTGGCCGTGCGCGCCCCGCGGCACGGCCGCCCTCGTGGCCCGCGGCGAACGGGCACAGCGGCTGCACCCGCTCACCGACTCCTGGGGCGCTCCCTACCCGTTCCCCGAGCGCTTCGACCAGCAGGGCACGGTCGACCTCGCCCCCTGGCTCGCGGCGCCGCGCTCCCTGGAGTTCATCGAGGAGGAGTTCGGCTGGGACGCCGCGCGCCGCCACATGTCCGAACTGGCAGGGGAAGCGCAGGTGTTGCTCGCCGAGGCACTGGGCGTGGACACCGCCCCGGTGGGCGGCAGCCCGGCCCCCGCCATGCGCCTCGTGCCGCTGCCCGAAGGCGTCGCGGCCGACCAGGACGCCGCACATGCCCTGGGCCGCCACCTCGCGGACACACTCGGCTGCGAGACGGCCGTCACGACCTGGAACGGCCGCGGCTTCCTCCGCCTGTCCGCACACCTCTACAACGACCGCAAGGGCTACGCGTACCTGGCCGACCAACTGCCGACGGCGCTGGCGGCGACCACCGCGTAACCCATGTGTCCCCCGGCCCGTGGCACCCACCGAACCGCGGTGAGTGCCACGGGCGTCGGCGTGCGTGGCGGGCCGCGGCCCCCGTCACGTCATGTCTTCATGTGGGAACCAGCACGTCACACCCCCGCCCAAAGATTCGTCCTGCCACGCCCATTGACGCCCCTGGCGTCCGAGCGCCATGCTCCCGGCATCGCGTGTTATCGATAACACGATCTTGAGCCCGCCTGAGGGAGCCGCCCCATGACAGGCCGTCAACCGTCCATCGGTCCCGCTCTTCCAGCCGCGCGACCCGCCCGGCGCACCGTCCTGCGGGCGGCCGGCGCCGGTGTCGCCGCCGCCGCGTCGGCACCGCTGCTCACGGCGTGCGGCACCGCCGCCGGACAGCCTCCCGGCAAGGTGGCCCTGCACGGCGACAACCAGACGTGGGCGCCGCCGATCAAGGCGGCGGGCGAGGCGATGCGCAAGGTCGACGGCATCGGGATCGTGCCCGAGGTGATCCCCTCCTTGGAGTCCTTCGAGCAGGTCGTCAAGTCCTCGCTGCGCACCAACAAGACCCCGGACATGCTCAAGTACTGGTCCGGCTACCGGCTCCAGGACCTCGCCCGCACCGGCGGCATCGAGGACCTGTCCGACCACTGGGCGGGCGCCGTCCGCAAGGGCTGGGCCGACCCGGCGCTGCGCACCGCGCTCAGCTACCGCGGCCGCGTCTACGGACTGCCGATGAACCTCGCGTACTACGTGTTCTTCTACAACCCGGAGGTCTTCCGGGACAACGGCCTGAAGAAGCCGGCGACCTGGGACGAGTTCCTGCACACCGCCGACCGCCTCAAGCGCGCGGGCATCACCCCGCTGCACGCGACGACGGCCGGCCGGTGGCCCGCGTTCATCTGGTTCCAGGAGATCCTCACCCGGCAGAACCCGCGGTTCTACGAGGAACTCCTGAACGGCCGCGCCCGCTACACCGACGAACCCGCCCAGCAGGCCATGCGCACCATCGGCTCCTTCGCCGACAAGCACTGGTTCACGTCCCTGGACATGGACCACTCGACGGCCGCCGCGCGTGTCGTGCACGGCAAGGTCGGCATGGTGGCCTGCGGCTCCTGGCTCGGTGGCACCTTCGCGGGCGTCGGCGGCCAGCCCGGCAAGAACGTCGACGCGTTCGTGCTGCCGATGCAGAACACCCGCGTCCGCCCCGCCGTGGTCTTCGAGACCAGCGCCCTGGTGTGCACGGTCCGCGGACCCGACCGCGCGGAGGCACTGCGCGCCGCCGGCGCCTGGACCCACCCGCGCGTCATGAAGGCCTTCTCGCACGCCTTGCAGGACGGCTGCCCGAACCCGGCGGTCCCGCCCGCGAACGTGACGATCGACGGTGTCACCCGCACCGTGCGCGAGACGAAGGCCCGCAAGCTCAACCGCTTCTGGGAACTGGGCCCGCCCGAACTCGTCGAGTCCACGGTCGACGACCTCGCCGCCGCCCTCATCAACCCGTCCTCATACCGGTCGGTGCTCCGCACGATGCAGGGCCGCGCCGACGAGGCATGGCCGGTGTGGCGGGAGGCGGAGGCGGCATGACCGGGACCGTGCGCACCACCGCACCCGTCGAAGCCACCAAGGTGACACCGCCCCGCCGCCGGATCCCCACCCGCACCCCCCACCAGGCAGGCGGTGGCCGCAAGGGCACGGGCCGGCTCGGCGGGCCGCTCTCCGGGGTCCCGTGGGCGCTGCCCGCCCTGCTGTTCGTGGGTGTGCTCCTCGTCTACCCCTTCCTGCGCAGCATCTACGGCAGCTTCTTCGAGGACAACGGCTTCACCAGCCACTTCACAGGCCTCGACAACTTCACCCGGCTCGCCGACGACCCCATCTTCGGCCGCTCGCTGCTCAACACCGTGATGTGGGTGGCGGGCACCCTGCTGCTCCCGGTCCTCGCGGGACTCGCCATCGCGGTGGCCACGCACCGGATGCGCTTCGGCCTGATCGCACAGACCGTCATCGTGCTGCCGTACGCGGTGTCGGGCGCCGCGACCGCCGTGCTGTGGAAGTTCATCCTCACCTCGGAGGGCTCCCTCAACCAGGTCCTCGACGCCATCGGCCTCGGCTCGCTCGGCAAGGCCTGGCTCCTCGAGTGGCCGCAGAACACCCTCTCCATGATCGTGGCCAGCACCTGGCAGGCCACCGGACTCAACGTCGTCCTCTTCGCCATCGGCCTGCGCGCCATCCCGCGCGAGACCGTCGAGGCCGCCGAGCTCGACGGGGCGCGCGGCTGGCGGATGTTCCGGCACATCACCCTGCCCCAACTGCGGTCCGTGACCGTGGTGGTGGTCGGCATGGCCATCGTCAACAGCCTCAAGGCCTTCGACATGATCTGGGTCCTCACCCAGGGCGGCCCGGCCCGCTCCTCCGAGACCCTCGCGCTGACCATGTACCGCGAGGCGTTGCGGCTCTTCCACATCGGCTACGGCTCCGCGATCGCCCTCGTCCTGTCCGTCATCGTCGTCGCGTCCTCGTGGCTGTACCTGCGCCGCCAGATGCCCGAGACGTCCCCGCGCTGACCCGAGCCGTCCGACAAGGAGTGACACCCGTGGGAAAGACCTTCCGTAATCTCTTCGTCGCCGGCTGCGTGGTGCTCTGGCTGGTCCCGCTGTACCTGCTGGTCGTGAACGCACTGACACCCGTCGCCTCCTACAGCGGCAACGCGGACTGGACGCCGAACGGCTTCGCACTGTGGGACAACCTCGTGACCGCCTGGAACGAGGCCGGCATCGGCCAGAGCTTCGCCGGCTCCCTGATGTACGCGGTGGTGTGCGGCGCCGCCGCCGTCCTCGTCGCCGCGATGGCCGCGTTCGCCGTGGTCGTGCTGCCCATCCCGAGGCCCGCGTTCTGGTTCTGGCTCATCTACTCCGGGACCCTCTTCCCGCTGCAGATGTTCCTCGCCCCGCTGTTCGGCATGTACGCCGACGGCAACCTCTACGACACCCGGCTCGGCCTCATGCTCGTCTACGTGGCGTGGTCGATCCCCTTCGCCTTCTTCCTGATCCGCAACCAGATGACCACGATGCCGCCCGAGGTCACCGAGGCCGCGATGATCGACGGCGCCTCGTTCCGGCGGATCTTCTGGCGCATCCACGTACCGCTGATGGGCTCCAGCCTGGCGGCCGCGTTCATCTTCCAGTTCACCGCCGTCTGGAACGACCTGCTGTTCGGCATCACCCTCAGCCGCACCCCCGACGTCCAGCCGGTGATGGCCGCCCTCACCAGCCTCAACAACGCCTACGCCTCCTCAGGGCCGCCCGTCATCCTGGCCGGCGCGCTCATCGTCTCCCTGCCCACCCTCGTCGTCTTCCTCACCTTCCGCGGCCTGTTCCTGCGCGGTGTCACCGCCGCCACCCGCTGAACCCCCGCACCCGCACCCAGAGTTGGAGAAGTCCGCATGACCACACGGGCCCTCGTCCGCACCACCGACTGGGACAACGACCGCATCCGGGAGAGCCTGCGAGGCTCCGTCGTGAGCGCCGAAGGAAGCCTGTCCGGCAGCCCCTTGAGGCTCACCGTCGAGCCACTGATGCGCCGCGCGGAGAACGGCGGACTGCTGCAGTCGCTGCGCGTGGAGGCGGTGAACGGCGGCGCGATCCCGGCCGAACTCGCCGTGCGCACCGAGTCGGGCACAGCGCTGCCCGCCGAACGCATCGCGGGGCCGAACGGCTCCGTACGCCTGCTGCTGCCCGCCGTCGACACCGTGCAACGTGTCACCGTGGTGTCGGCGGACGAAGGCGGCATCGACGTCACCCTCACCCCGCAGCGCGAGTGGACCATCCACCTCGTCCACCACTCGCACCTCGACATCGGCTACACCGACCCGCAGGGCAAGGTCCTCGCCGAACACCTCTCGTTCCTCGACTCCTGCCTGGAACTCACGCGGGCCACCGACGACTGGGAACCCGAGTCCCGGTTCCGTTGGTGTGTCGAGTCGCTGCTCTCCTTCCAGCAGTGGGCCGACGCCCGCCCCGCCGAGCAGGTCGAGGAGTTCGTACGCCGCGTGCGCGAGGGCCGCATCGAGCTGACCGCCCTGCCGTTCAACCTGCACAGCGAGACCTGCTCCACCGACGAGCTGCACGAACTGCTGCGCCTCGCCCACCAGGTCCGCGACGAGCACGGCGTCGACTTCACCTCCGCCATGCAGACCGATGTGCCCGGACACGTCGTCGGCATGGTCGACGCACTGAGCGCCGCGGGCGTCAAGTACCTGTCCGTGGCGCACAACTGGGCCGGCCGCTCCGTGCCCCACCTCGTCGGCGGGGAGAAGCTGCCTCGCCTCTTCCGCTGGCAGGCCCCCAGCGGCAACAGCGTGCTCGTCTGGATGACCGACACCCCGCACGGCCTGGCCTACATGGAGGGCCCGCTGCTCGGCTTCGACACCGACTACTCCTCCGTCGACGACCTGCTGCCCGCCTACCTGACCTCCCTCGCCTCCCACCCCTACCCGTACCGCGGTGGTGTCTTCGGCTGGGCCATGGACGAGCGGGAGATCAAGCGCGAGCCCTACCCGTGGGACATCCTGCACCTGCGCGTCCAGGGCAAGTTCGGCGACAACGCGCCGCCGCGCCGCATCATCGCCGACACCGTGCGCCGCTGGAACGAGACCTGGGCCTACCCACAGCTGCGGCTGTCCCGCAACGAGGACTTCTTCACCGACGCGGAGGCCCGGCTCGGCGACGAGATCCGGACCTTCGAGGGCGACTGGACGGACTGGTGGGTCGACGGCGTCGGCTCCGGCGCCCACCCGCTGTCGATGGCACGCACCGCCCAGTCCGTCGTCGCCGACGCTCAGACACTCGGCACCTTCGCCGGTGTCCTCGGTGCCACCGGCGCGGCCGACGACACACGTGACTCGTCCGGTGTGTACGAGGCGGTGTCCCTCTTCGACGAACACACCTGGGGCGCCGGCGACCCCTGGACGCACGGCCACGACCACGGCCACTCCGGCGAGCAGCAGTGGCACTGGAAGTACGGGCAGGCCGTCCGCGCCCGCGACGACGGCCAGTCGCTCCTCAACCGCGCGAACGCCCGCCTCGGCCAGCGCCTCGCCCGGCCCGCGAACACCCCGGCCGCCTACCACGTGGTGAACACCTGCTCCTGGCCGCGCACCGAGGTCGCAGAGATCTTCCTGCCCGAGTCCAGCGTCCCCCTCGAACAGGCCGTGACCGTCCACGACGCCCGCACCGGCGCCCAGTTGACGCACGAGGAGCGACCGCAGGCCAACGAGGAGCACCGCGACGCGGGCCGCTTCCTGCTCGTCCGTGTCGACGACGTGCCCGCCGCCGGGTCCGTACGCGTCGACATCCGCGCCGCCGACACCTCGGGGGACACCGGGCAGGAGACGACCTCCGTCAAGGCGGCCACCGGATGGAACCCCACCGGTGGCAGCGAGCGCGAGAACCCGGCCGACACCGCCGCCGCGGCCCACGCCCACCCGGACCCGCTGCTCCTGGACAACGCACACCTCGCCGTCCGCGTCGACCTGGCCCGCGCCTGCATCGCCTCCGTCGTCGAGAAGTCGACCGGCCGCGAACTCGTCCGCGCCGACGCCATCACCGGCTTCAACGCCTACATCCACGACAGCTACACCACGTCCGGAGGCTTCAACCACAACTCCAGCCGCACCACGGCCTCCGACCGCCTCGAACACCTCGGCAACCGCTCCGTCGCCCCGCCCGCCGCACTCATCGCCCGCCGCACCACGGCCACCGCCGAGACCCTCACCTACGAGACCCGCCCGCCGGGCGCCAACCGGGTGCGCACCACGCTCACCCTGCCGCACGGCATCGGCCGCCTCGACATCGAGAACCAGGTCGACAAGGACGCCACCCTCGGCAAGGAGAGCGCCTACTTCGCGTTCCCCTTCGCCTTCGAGACACCCACCGTGCGGATGGAGGCCTCGGGCGGCGCCACCGGCACCGACCTCCCCGTGGTCCCCGGCTCCGCCCTGCACATGCGGGCCGTGCGCCGCTGGATCACACTCCAGGAGGACGGTCTCGCCGTCGGCTGGGCCACGCAGGACGCGCCGCTCGTCCAGTTCGGCAACATCGCCCTGCCGTACGCGCCGTTCCCGAAGACGATGGACCACGACGAACCCGCCACCGTCTACTCGTGGATCCACAACAACCTGTGGGACACCAACTTCCCCAGCGAGCAGGCCTTCGAGTTCACCTTCCGGTACTCGCTGTCCTGCGCCACCGGCACCGACATCGCGGGACTCGGCCCGCGCACCGCAGCCGGCACGTCCCGACCATTGCACGCGGTGCGGGCCCGGGGCGCCGTGTCGGCCGACGCGCCCGACCGGTTGGCGTTCGCCACCGTGGGCGACCCGCGCGTACGACTCGTCGGCGCCACCACCCCGGACACCGAAGGGGCCGTGCTGCTGCGCCTGCAGTCGTTCGCCGAGGAACCCGTCGCCTGCCCGGTGCGCGCCCTGTTCCCCGTCGCCTCGGCACGGGTGGCCGACTATCACGGGCGGGCGGGGGAGGAACTGGCGACGACGGACGGTGAGGTGACCGTCGACGTCCCCGCGCTCGGCACCGTCGCCGTGCTGTTCCGGCGCTGACGACGGCGAACCCGCGCACCTGAGCGTAAAGGAGACTCTGTGTACCGGCACGACCCGCGTTACGCCCCCGCCCCCGACGCCGTCCTCGCCGCCGGCTGGGAACGGGTGGCGGCTCAACTCCCGTCAGCACCCGCCGTATTGGCGATCGACGGATCGCCGTCCGCCGACTGGGACGCGCTCGCCGCACACCTGTCGGGCGTGACCCTCGTCGACGTACGGAACCACTACGCGCCACCCGCACGGATCCGCGCCCGCGTCGGCCACCCCGAGGGCGCGGACGACCCCTACTTCCGCAGGCTCGCCGACAACCCGCTCGACGACCTCTTCGAGGCACTGCCCACACCCCAAGCCCCCACCGGGGGACTCCTCGTCGTGTACGGGCCGGGCGCGGCCCTCGTCGAGCACGACGTGCTCTGGTACGCCGACGTGCCCAAACGCTACGCGGAGGCGGCCACGGTCGCGGGCACCCCCGGCACGAACCTCGGCCTCCCGCACGAGAAGCCCGACCCGCGGCGGCTGTTCTACACCGACTGGCCCATGCTCGACCGGCACCGCGACACCCTCGCCCCCCGCGTCGACGGCTGGCTCGACCTCCAGGACCCCGGCCACCCGACGTGGCTCGACGGCCCCGGCCTGCGCGCGACCTGCGCGGCACTCGCCCGACGGCCCGTACGTACCCGGCCGTTCTTCAACTCGACGCCCTGGGGCGGGCATTGGGCTCAGAACGAACTCGGCTTCAACCCGAAGGCCCGCAACACGGCGCTCGGCTACGAACTCATCGCACCCGAGGCGGGCATCCTCGTCGGGACAGGGCCGCAGGCGCAGGTCGAGGTGCCGTTCCAGTTGATGTGCGCACTGGAGCCGGACCGTGTGCTCGGCACGGAGGTGCACGCCCGCTTCGGCACCTCGTTCCCGATCCGCTTCGACTACCTCGACACCGTCGGAGGCGGCAACCTCTCGCTGCACTGCCACCCCCAAGAGACGTACATGCGCGAGAAGTTCGGCTGGCACTACACCCAGCACGAGACCTACTACATGACCATCGGGAGCCCTGACACCAAGGTGTTCCTCGGCCTGCGCGAGGACGCCGACGTCGACGCCTTCCGCAAGCAGGTCGAGGCGGCGGCCGCGCACGGCACACCCATGGACATCGAGGACCACGTCCACGCCTTCCCCGCCGAACAGGGCCAGTTGTTCCTCATCCCCGCAGGCACCCCGCACGCCAGCGGCGCCGACAACCTCGTCCTGGAGATCAGCGCCACCCCGTACCTGTACAGCCTGCGCTTCTACGACTGGCTCAGGCCCGACGCCGAAGGCAACCCGCGCCCCCTCCCGTACGAGCACGGCTTCGCCAACCTCGACACCACCCGGCGCGGCGAGGCCGTCACCCGCGACCTCGTACAGCGGCCCCGCCCCCTGCGCGAGGGCGACGGCTGGCGCGAGGAGATCATCGGTGCGCTCGACGAGATGTTCTACGAGGTCAGGAGGTACACGCTCGATGCGGGCGCCGAGGCCGATGACGACACGGCGGGGCGTTTCCACGTACTGAACGTGGTGCAGGGCGACGGCGTCACCCTGCACACCGAGGCCGGTGACACCCACCAGTTGTCCCACGCGGAGACACTCACCGTGCCCGCCGCCGTGGGCCGGTACCGGCTGCGCGCGGCCGACGGAGGTCCGGTGCGGGTCGTGAAGGCGCTCGTCCGGTGATCCCGGTCATCGAGGCCGGCGGCACCCATGTCACCGCCGGCCTCGTCGACCCGGCGGACGGCCACGTCGCGCGGCGCACCCACCGGCCGCTCGACCCGGGCGCCCGTGCCGACGACATCCTGGGCGCGGTGTGCCGCTGCGCCGACGCGCTCGACACACCCGCGGGTGCCACCTGGGGCATGGCACTGCCCGGCCCGTTCGACTACGCGCGCGGAATGGGACTCTTCGCCGGTGTCGGCAAGTTCGAGGCGCTGTACGGGGTGGATGTGCGGGCCGCGCTGCTCGACGGAATAGCACGGCGACCGGGCGAAATGGTCTTCCTCAACGACGCGCACGCGTTCCTGCTGGGGGAGTGCGGGTCGGGGGCCGCCCTCGGGCACACCCGCGTCGTGGGCATCACCCTCGGCACCGGCATCGGCTCCGCCTTCCTCGCGGACGGCCGCATCCTCGACCACGGACCCGGGGTGCCGCCCGAGGGGCGCATCGACCTGACCACCGTCGACGGCCGACCGCTGGAGGAGTCCGTGTCCCGCCGCGCCCTCGTCGCCCGGTACGGCGAACAGGGCGTCGACGTGCGCGACATCGCCGAACGGGCCCGCGCCGGGGAGCGGCCCGCCCGCCGGGTACTGGACGAGGCGTTCGGGACACTCGGCGCCGTCCTCGGCCCGCGCCTCGCCGCGTTCGAGGCGACCGCCCTCGTCGTCGGCGGCTCCATGACCGGCTCCTGGGACCTGGTCGCACCGGCCCTGCACACGGGACTCGCCAAGGGCGGCTGGACACCCGACGCGGCCGACGTGAGCGGGCGGCCTCCCACCCGGCATACTCGTGCGATGCGCCCCGCCGCCCTCGCCGGTGACGCGGCGCTGCTGGGCGCGGCGCGCGCGGTCGCGGCCCGGCACGCGAACCGAACAGGGCCGGGGTGGTAGCGGCCACCCAGACGGGCAAGGGGGACACATTGGGCACGTCCGGCGCCGCCAAGGATCCGCGTCCCACGGTGCGGGACGTCGCACAGCGGGCGCGGGTCAGCGCCATGACGGTCTCGCGTGTGCTGCGCGACGACCCCAAGGTGCTGCCCGCCACCGCGGAGCGGGTGCGCACGGCGGCGGCCGAACTCGGCTACCGGCGCAACGAGATGGCGCGCAGCCTGCGCCTGGGCAGCGGCACCGGACTCGTCGGACTCGTCGTCACCAACCTCGCCAACCCCTTCTACTCGCGGCTCGCCCTCGGCGTCGACGCCGTCGTCGCCGGGCACGGCCTCAAGACCGTCATCGGGAACACGGGACACGACGTCGACAGCGAACGCGACCTCGTCGAGGACCTCGTGGCCCGCCGCGTCGACGGCATCATCGTGGTACCCGCCGCCGACGACCAGCGCCACCTCGCCGCCGCCGCGGCCGGTGGCGTGCCCGTCGTCGTCGCGAGCCGCCCACCGAACGGCTTCGACGCCGACTGCGTCCTCGTCGACGACCACGGCGGAGCCCGCGCCGTCACCCGCGAACTCCTCGGCGCCGGGCACCGCCGCATCGGCTTCCTCGGCTCCCCGCCCGCCGTCTACACGGGCGGGGAACGTCTGCGCGGCTTCACCGACGCGCTCGCCGAGGAGGGCATCGGCCGCGCGCCGCACTACGTACGCCTCGGGCAGCAGCAGACGGCAGAGGCGACACACGCCGCCGCCGAACTGCTGGCCCTTCCCGAGCCGCCGACCGCGCTGTTCTGCTCCAACAACCGCAACACCATCGGCGCCTTCCGCGCCATCAGGGCCGCCGGAACCCCGACCGCGCTCGCGGGATTCGACGACTTCGAACTCGCCGACGTCCTCGGCCTGCCGCTGACCATCGCCGCCTACGACAGCGACGAACTCGGCAAGGAGGCGGGCCGCCTGCTCGTCTCTCGGCTCGGCGAGCGGGCGGCGGCAGGCGGCAAGCAGGGCGGCACACCCGCCGCGGCGCGGCGTGCCGTGGTTCCGACGACCCTGGTCCGCTACGGCTAAGGTCGAAGGCCCGTCCCACCTCGCAGGAGTCCGCCACCGATGACCGACACCCCGCCCGCCCCCGTCATCCACGGCAACGAGCCCGGCTCCTTCGCCCGGAGCGTCCTCGCCGAGCGGCACCCCGCGCTCATCGAGAAGGTGCGGGCCGCGTTCCCGTACGGGCCGGAGCAGCATCGTGCCCTGGACGCGCTCCTGCGGAACACGGCGGACGGTGTGATCGAGCCGCTGGGCGAGGGGGCGCACGACCGTGAGCGCTGGGAGGCGTGGGGGAGCGAATGGTTCGGGGTGTCGTGGTTCGACGCGCCGTTCCTGTGGGCGGAGAGCTATTTCTATCGCCAACTCCTCGACGCCGTGGGCTACTTCATGCCAGGTCCCTGGCAGGGCGTCGACCCGTTCCAGCCGTTCAAGCGGGCCGAACTCGACAGCCCCGAGACCGACGCCGAGCTGGGCGCGGTCGACTGGCTCGCCTCCGTGTCCCTGGCCGAGCAGGAGCGCGGGCTGCTGCTCGGCTCCCTCTGGGGCAACCGCGCCGACCTCGGCTTCCGCGTCACCGCCGACGGCGCCGAACCCGGCGCCGACACCCAGCTCGTCGCCGACGACTCCGAGGCGTTCTGGGCCGCACTGCCACGGGGCGGCGGCGCCTCGATCAGCCTCGTCGCGGACAACGCGGGGCGTGAACTCCTCGCCGACTTGCTGCTCGTCGACCACCTGCTCGCACACGGGCGCGTGGCCCGCGTGGCCGTGCAGCTCAAGCCGTACCCGTACTACGTCTCGGACGCCATGACGGCCGATGTCGTCGACTGCGTACGGCGGCTGCACCGGGCCGGCGGCGCGGCGGCCGAGGCCGGCGGGCGGATCTGGGCCGCGCTGGGAGACGGCCGGATCGCCCTGCGCGCACACCCCTTCTCCTGCTCGCCGCTGCCCTACGCCGACATGCCCGACGACCTGCGCGCCGAGTTCGCCGAGACAACGCTCACCGTGCTCAAGGGCGACCTCAACTACCGGCGCCTCGTGGGGGACCGCATGTGGGACCCCACCACGCCGTTCGCCGGACGGACCACGTACTGGCCGACCCCCGTGGTCGCGCTGCGCACCCTCAAGTGCGACGTGATCACGGGCCTTGAGCCGGCCACCCGGGACGCGCTGGACGCCGCCGAACCGCACCAGAAGTGGCGGACCAGCGGCGCCCACGCGCTCGTACAGGCGCGCATGTGACATGACGGGTCAGGCCGCCGCGAAGCGTGCGGTGCGATCGGACGTCCGCGCCCGGTGCGTCGGACACCGAGGTCCGGGTGACGGCAGGCATGACGAGCTCCCTTGCTGGTCGGCTCCGCCTCATTAGCGTCAACACTCCGACGAAAATCAAGGGGTAACGACCAGCGGTTTTGATTTCTGTCGCGAGTCTTGACGTAAATGCGCGGGGCGGGGGAGTATCCGACCCATGGCAGCGGTCAAGAACCCCACCGTGCTGCGCCAGTTGCGGTACGGGAACGTGGAGCGGGTCCTCCAGGTGCTGCGCAGGCAGGGCCCCAGCAGCAGGGCCGATGTGGCCACCGCCACGGGGCTCTCGCGCACCACGCTCTCCGGCATCGTCGGGCAGTTGCTCGCCGACGGCGTCGTCACCGAGGAGCCCGCGGGCCCGCCCTCGGGACGCGGCCGACCGGTGCACCGGCTCACGCTCAACCCTCGCTCCGCCCAGGCGGTCGGCATCGAGGTGGGCCGCGAGCGCATCACCGTAGCGATCGCCAACGCGGCGCACGAGGTGACCGCCTTCGCCGGCACCCACCACGCACAGCGCTCCGGAGCCCGCGAGCAGGCGGCCGCCGCCCTCGACCTGCTGCGCGAGCTCGCCGCCCGCGAGGACATCGACCTCGCGGGACTCGGCGGCGTCGGCATCGGCACACCAGGCCCGGGAGACACCACGGACCGCCGGCAGACCGTCGCCGACACCGTCTCCGAAGCGCTCGACGTGCCGGTTCTCGCCGACAACAACACCCGGCTCGCCGCGCTCGGCGAGGCGATCTGGGGCGCGTCCCGAGGCGCGGGCGACGCCCTGCACCTCACACTCTCGTACGGCATCGGCGGCGGACTCGTCGCCGGGGGACTGCTGTTCCGCGGTGCGCAGGGCGCCGCGGGCGAGCTCGGACACATCAGCGTCGACGCCGAAGGGCCGCGCTGCTGGTGCGGCGGACACGGCTGCCTGGAGCAGGTCGCCGCCGTGCCCGCGCTGCTGCGGGCCGCCGGGCGGCGCAGCTGGGAGCGGTTCACGGAGGCGTTCGCGGCGGGCGCCGACACCGAGCGCGCGGCCGTCGAACGCGCCGCGCTCGCCGTCGGACGAGCCCTCGCCGCCGCGTCCAGCACCGCCAACCCGCGCCGCATCGTGCTCGGCGGCGAGGTCGCGGACCTCGGCCCCGGCTTCCTCCGCCCCGTCGGGGACGCCTTCCGCCGCTACACCGCGACCCGCGTCCACCGCGGCGTGGAACTCGTGCAGGGCGTGCTCGGCGAGCGTTCCGGCGCGCTCGGCGCCCTCGCCCTCGTCTTCCACGAGTCACCGCTGCTCGCGGGGTACCCGACGGCGGAGGCGGCGGCACCCGAGGAGGCCGACGCCGCCACCCACGCCTCGTAGCACCCGCCCTGAACCGACACACCCCCTCGTACGATCCGAAAGGCACCGCCGTGCGCCACAACATGCTCTTCCTGATGACCGACCAGCACCGGGTCGACACCCTCGGTGCCTACGGCAACCCGCACGTGCGCACCCCGAACCTCGACCGGATCGCCGCCGAGGGCACCCGCTTCGACAGCTGCTACACACCCACCGCCATCTGCACCCCGGCCCGCGCCAGCCTCCTGACCGGCGCGGCCCCCTTCCGGCACAAGCTGCTCGCCAACTACGAGCGCAACGTGGGGTACTTGGAGGACCTCTCCGACGGCCAGTTCACCTTCGCCGAGCAACTGAAGGGCGACGGCTACAACCTCGGCCTCATGGGCAAGTGGCACGGAGGTGTGCAGCGCACCGCCGCCGACTACGGGTTCGAGGGCCCGAATCTCGAGGGCTGGCACAACCCGGTCGACCACCCGGACTACCTTGAGTACCTCAAGGAGCGGGGCCTGCCCGAGTACGCCATCAGCGACCGGATGCGTGGCACCACCCCCAACGGCAGCCCCGGCAACCTCCTCGCGGCCCGCCTCCACCAGCCCGTCGAGGCCACCTTCGAGTACTACCTCGCCACCCGCACCATCGAGATGCTCCGCCGGTTCGCGGACGACGAGCGCGGCGGCGAGGGCAACCCGTTCTTCCTCGCCACCCACTTCTTCGGCCCGCACCTGCCGTACATCCTGCCGAACGAGTACTTCGACATGTACGACCCGGCCCTCGTCGAACTCCCCGCCTCCATGGCCGAGACATTCGCGAACAAGCCGCCGGTGCAGAGCAACTACAGTCAGCTGTGGGCCTTCGACACCATGCCCCTCGAGGACAGCCGCAAGCTGATAGCCGCCTACTGGGGTTATGTCACCCTCATCGACGAGCAGATCGGCCGCATCATGCGGGCCGTGCGCGACCTCGGCCTCGACGAGCGCACCGCCGTCTGCTTCACCGCCGACCACGGCGAGTTCACCGGAGCCCACCGCCTGCACGACAAGGGTCCCGCCATGTACGAGGACATCTACCGGATCCCCGGACTGCTCCGTGTCCCCGGCGGCGAGGCGGGCCAGGTCCGCGACGAGTTCGTGTCACTGACCGACTACACGGCGACCATCCTGGAACTGGCCGGAGCCGACGCGACTTTGGCCGTCGACAGCCGCAGCCTGCTGCCGATCGCCCGCGGCGAGCACCCCGAGTGGGACGAGCACCACCTCGCCGAGTACCACGGCCATCACTTCCCGTACCCTCAGCGCATGCTGCGCACCCGCCGCTACAAGCTCGTCGTGAACCCCGAGTCCCACAACGAGCTGTACGACCTGGAGGCCGACCCGGACGAGTTGCAGAACCGGTACGAGCACCCCGAACTGCGACTGGTGCGCACGCAGTTGATGCACCGCCTGTACCACCTGCTGCGCGACCGCGGCGACAACTTCTACCACTGGATGACACCGATGTACGACGTGCCGACCGACTACGACACGACGCTGTCCGCGTTCGAGTCGGAGGGCGTGGCGTGAAGAGCTGCTGCTCGCCCTCGCGCGAGGGCGGCCCCGAGGTCACGGGCGCGGGGCCGGTCGCCCTCACCCTTGCGCCCCGCGACGAACCGGCCTACGACACCCGCGTCGACCTGCCCGGCGGCACCTTCCGCATGGGCTGCGAGGACGCGGACGCGAACCCCGGGGACGCGGAGGGGCCGGTGCGTTCCGTCCGCGTGAAGGCCTTCGCCATCGACGCGTACGCCGTCACCACCGCCCGCTTCGCCGCGTTCGTCGAGGCCACCGGACACCGCACCGAAGCCGAACGCTTCGGCTGGAGCTATGTGTTCGCCAGGTTCGTCCCCGGCCACCTGCGCAAGATCTCGCCGCGCCCCGACGCCACCCCGTGGTGGTGCGGCGTCGAAGGCGCGACCTGGCGCACCCCGGAAGGCCCCGGCAGCGACCTCGAAGGCCGCTGGGACCACCCCGTCACCCACGTCGGCTGGGCCGACGCCGCCGCCTTCGCCGCGTGGGCGGGCGGCCGGCTGCCCACCGAGGCCGAGTGGGAGTACGCCGCGCGCGGCGGCCTCGACCAGGCCCGCTACGCCTGGGGCGACGAACTGACCCCCGGCGGCGAGCACATGTGCAACATCTGGCAGGGCACCTTCCCCACCAAGAACACCGCCGAGGACGGCTATCCGGGCACGGCCCCCGTCCACGCCTTCCAGCCCAACGGCTACGGCCTCCACAACGTCGCGGGCAACGTCTGGGAGTGGAACGCCGACCTGTGGGAGCCGGGCGGCGATGCGAACACCCGCGTCATGCGCGGTGGCTCGTACCTCTGCCACCACTCGTACTGCAACCGCTACCGCGTGGCCGCCCGCACCTCCAACACGGCAGACAGCACGTCGGGCAACACCGGGTTCCGGGTGGCCTACGCGGTCTGACCCACGTAGTCGACGGTGACCTGCTCGGCGTGCGGGGCGAGCAGGTCGCGCAGCTCCTCGGCCGCCGCCTTCAGCAGGTGCCCGTCGCGGTCCGCGCGCACGGTCTCCATCAGGAACGCGACCCGCGTCGAGTCCTCGGTGACACATGTGCGGTGCGCGTCGCGATGGTTCCAGTGCCGGGTCAGCACGCCGGCCGCGTCGGCGTAGATGACCTCGCCGGGCTTGGGGTGCTCGACGTTGTCGGGCTCGCCGAGCGGGGTGAACTCCTCGGTGCCGTCCGCGTACCGGATCTCCACCACGTCGCCGGTGACATGGTCGAGGTCGAAGGCACCGGCGGGCAGCCCGTGGCGCACGGAGACGGCGTTGTACGAGTCGACCGCCGGATTGATACGCGGCAGCGCGCCCTTCTTCGCCATGCGGCGGCCGAGCGCGTCGACGCTGGGGCGGATGCGGCGCGGATTGGTGCCGAAGGAGCGGTACGCGGTGTGCCACGCCTCGATGCGCGGGTCGGACTCGTCCGCCGGCTGCCAGGAGCCGTCGGCGAGATCCCGCTCCAGGTCGTCGACGGCGGTCACGGTCTGAGGCCAGGGCTCACGGCCACGCAGGCCGGTGGCCGTGACGACGGCGATCCGAGTGTCGGGGAAGGCGTCGGCGACGGCGGGGGTGAGACGGAAGGCGGGCAATGAAGGCTCCGTATCTGCGGGTGAGGAGGGACAGGTGAGGGGGTCAGGTGAGGGCGAGAAGGCTGACGGCGACGGCGGCCGTACCCAGGCCCACCAGCTGTCCCCGGTGGATCCGTTCCGCCAGTACGCCGCGCGCGAGCAGCACCGTACCGGCCGGGTAGAGGGCCGTGATCACGGCGACGACAGCGAGGTCGCCGCTGCGTGCCGCCAGCAGGAACAGCAGGTTGGCGATCGAGTCGAGCACACCGGCTGCCGCCGAGATGCCGTACGCGGGCTTCTCCGCCCCGAGCCGCCGGAACAGGACACCTGCCGCGCCCAGCGTGACGAGCGACGACACCGCCCTGCCGACGATCAGGGGTGCCACGCCGCTGTCCGACGGCGCCTGGTGCAGGCACACCAGCTGGAGCGCGATGGCGGCGCCCGCCCCGAAGGCGAGCAGCAGCGCCGTGCGCGAGGGGCGCGACGCGCCGGCGCCGCTCCCGGCGCTGACCAGGACCACGGCGATCAGCGCGAGCGGCAGCCCGACGAGCCCCGCCGTGGCGAGGTGCTCGCCCTGCATCAGCCCCACGGAGACCGGCAGCGCGGCGGACACCAACGCCGTCACGGGAGACAGCACGTTCATCGGCCCGATGGCGAGGGTCTTGTACAGCAGCGCGAACGCGGCGGCCGAGGCGACACCCGAGGCCACGCCCCAGCCGACGGCGGCCGAACTGAACGAGGCGCCGAGGAACGGCCACAGCAGCAGCTCGACCGCGAGGCTGGCGGGCGCCGCGACCATCACGGTGCGCAGCACATGGGCCTTGCGGGCGCCGAGGCCACCGAGGAAGTCGGCGCATCCGTAGGCGAGAGAGCTGCCCAGGGCCAGCAGCAGAGCGATCACGAGACTTTCCTTGCCCTCTTCATACGTCACTGGAACGACCAAACCGTACAATGAACCGACCGTGATGTGTCAACCGAACGACCGCGCGGTACATTCCACTGGCCAGTCGGTGGCGAAGCGGAAGGTGGTCGTGTGACCGAGACAGAGGCAGCCCTGCGCACGCTCGCGCACAACGTCAGGACGGCCCGCTCGCGCGCCGGCCTCTCCCTGGATGAGCTCGGGCGCCGCGCCAAGGTCAGCAAGGGCGCCCTGGTCGGCCTGGAGAAGGCGCAGGGCAATCCGAACTTCGCCACCCTCGTCCGGCTCGCCGATACCCTCGGTGTCTCGGTGTCCGCCCTGCTGGAGGGCCCGGCCGAAGGGCGCGTGCGGGTCGTGTCCTCGGACGAGGTCATGCCGCTGTGGGCGGGGGAGCGGGGCGGCGAGGCCCGGCTCATGCTGACGACCACGGGCGCCTCCCCGGTCGAGGTGTGGCGCTGGCGCCTCGAACCCGGCGAGGAGTATCCCAGTCACCCCCACCAGGCCGGTGTCATCGAGACGGTGAGTGTCACCAGCGGGCGCATGACCCTTGTCGTCGACGGCACCGACCACCCCGTGACGGCCGGACAGACCGCCACCTTCGACGGGGACGCCGCACACACCTACCGCGGTGCGGGCGAGGAAACCTGCCACCTGGTCATGACGGTGCAGCTGCCACCGGGGTCATAGGCACCACCTATCCGGGGCATCGATTTTTGGTCGTGGACCTCCGCGCACGCAAACCGCTTCACTGACGCGGTAGTTGGGGCGGCGCCGGACGGGCCCGGTGCCGCAGTTCCCAGCCGTGCCCGGATGGAGGTTGCAATGACGCATGCCCCGGACGCCGCCGCAGGCGCCACCACCACGGTGAAGGCCAGGCCGTGGTACCGGCAGCTGTACGTACAGGTGCTGGCGGCGATCGTCGTCGGCATCGTGCTCGGCTGGCGGTGGCCCGACCTGGGCACGGCGATGGAACCGGTCGGCACGACCTTCGTCACCGCGATGAAGATGCTGATCGGGCCGATCGTCTTCCTGACCATCATCGGCGGCATCGCGGGCGTGGCCGACCTCAAGAAGGTGGGTCGCACGGGCGTCAAGGCGCTCGTCTACTTCCAGGTCGGCACCATCGTGGCGCTCGGCTTCGGCCTCGTCGCCATCAATCTGTTCCCGCTCGGAGAGGGCGTGCACGCGGACGTCGGCGCCCTGCACACCTCGGGTGACGCGAGCCAGTACGTCCAAAAGGGCGAGGAGCAGCACTGGTGGGAGTTCCTCACCAACCTGGTCCCGGACAGCTTCTTCGGCGCGTTCGTCGAAGGTGACATCCTCCAGGTCATCTTCCTCGCCGTGATCTTCGGGATCGCCCTGAAGGTGGTCGGCCCGGCCGGCGAGCCCATCATCGCCTCCGTGAACCGTCTCACCGAGGTGGTGTTCAAGGTCCTGTCGTTCGTGATGAAGGCGGCCCCGGTGGGCGCCTTCGGCGCGATGGCCTTCGCGATCGGCAAGTTCGGCCTGTCCACGCTGACCAGCCTCGGCTCGCTGATCCTGCTGTTCTACGTCACGTCCATCGTGTTCGTCGTCGTGGTCCTCGGCGCCGTCCTGTCCCTGTACGTGAAGCTGAACCTGTTCCAACTGCTGCGCCACTTCAAGGAGGAGCTGCTGCTCGTCCTCGGCACCTCGACGGCCGAGCCCGCGCTGCCGGGCCTGATGCGCAAACTCCAGTTCATGGGCGTCGACCGGTCGACGGTCGGCCTCGTGGTGCCGACCGGCTACAGCTTCAACCTCGACGGCGCCGCGGTCTACCTGTCCCTCGCCACCCTCTACATCGCCCAGGCCACCGACACCACGCTCTCCCTCGGCCAGCAACTCGGCCTGCTGGCCGTCATGCTGCTGACCTCCAAGGGGGCGGCCGGAGTGGCCGGCGGCGGGTTCATCGCACTGACCGCGACCCTGTCGACGGTGGGACATGTGCCCGTCGCGGGCATCATGCTGATCTTCGGCATCGACAAATTCATGTCCGAGTGCCGGGCCCTGGTCAACTTCTGCGGCAACGCCGTCGCCACCCTCGTCGTCGCCCGCTGGGAGAACGCCCTCGATGTGGAGCGGGCCCGCCGCGTCCTGGCGGGGGAGCAGGTCGAGGAACTGCCCGCCGCCCCGGCCGAGGCGGCGAAGGTGCCCGTGCGGAAGCCGGTGCCCGCGCCCGCCCCGCCGGCCTGAGGTCCGGCCGCGCGCACTCCCCGCGAGGGCAACCTGTCGACGTGTCGATAGGTTGCCCTTATGGCAGCAGGCGGAGGTAGCAGGATGGACGCGCGGCAACTGCAGTACTTTCTCGCCATCGTGGAGCACGGCGGCTTCAGCAAAGCGGCCGCCGCGCTCCACGTGGCGCAACCGTCGTTGTCCCAGGCGATGGCCAACCTGGAGGCGGACCTCGGCGTCTCGCTCTTCCACCGGATGGGCCGCGGCGTCGTCCTCAGTGAGGCGGGCGCCGAACTCCTGGAGCCGAGCCGCCGCGTCCTGCGCGACCTGGCCGCCGTACGCGAACGGGCCGCTGCCCTCACCGGTCTCGGCAGCGGCACCGTCGAAGTGGCCACCATGCCCTCACCCGGCATCGAACCCATGGCCACGCTGATCCACCGCTTCTCCCAGCTGCACCCCGACGTGACCATCAGCACCCGCGCCGCCTTCACCCCCGAGGAGACCGTCGAGCTGGTCCGCAGCGGCGCCTGCGAACTGGGGCTGCTCGGCGCCGACAAGCCGGTGACCGCGCCCGGCATCGACATGCTGCCCGTGGAGGAGCAGCCGTTCGTCGTCGTGGGCGCGGCCGACGGGCCCTTCGCCGACGGCGCCGTGCTGCACCCCCAGGACCTCGCCGGGCACAAGCTGATCGCGTCCCGCCCCGGCAGCCTGATGCGCGGCATCGTCGACGACATCACCGCCCGCAGCGGGGACACCGAGATCGTCGCCGTCGTCGACCACCGCACCTCCATCCTCCCGCTCGTGCTCACCGGCGTGGGCGTCGCCGTGCTGCCCGCCGCCTGGACCCGCCTCGCCCGTCGCTGCGGCCTCGCGGTCGCCTCGCTCGTACCGACCGCACACCTGCACGTCGCCATGATCAGCCTGCCCGCGCATCTGACGCCCGGGGCACGCGCCTTCCTCGAACTGACCCGATCGCTGGCCGAACGCCGGGCACGGACCCCGTCGACGTAACGCCTTCTCCTCGGACGAGGCACCTATCAGTCGCGCCTATGTGTCGCATCGGAAGCATGTCTTGGACGCCCCGCGAACCGGCCTGTTGACTCGGGAACACGCCAACCACCGCCCGGCCAGGCGCTTTTGAGCACGGGCGTGTGCCGCACTTCCTGGAGGCCCTCGTGTCCGAGACCCGCACCTTCCGCATCGCCGCCATCCCCGCCGACGGCGTCGGCACCGAGGTCGTGGCGGCGGGCCGCGCCGTCCTGGACGCCCTCGCCGCCGGCTCCGACGGGGCCTTCGCCTTCGACTGGCAGGAGTTCGACTGGGGCTGCGAGTACTACGCCCGCACCGGGAAGATGATGGCCGACGACGGTCTCGACCAGCTGAAGGACTTCGACGCAATCTACTTCGGCGCGGTCGGCTGGCCCTCCGTGCCCGACGACGTCAGCCTGTGGGGCCTGCGCCTGAAGATCTGCCAGAACTTCGACCAGTGGGCCAACGTCCGCCCCGTGCACTTCCTGCCCGGCGTGCTCAGCCCGCTGCGCAAGGCCGACGACACCGAACTCGACTGGGTCGTCGTCCGCGAGAACAGCGAGGGCGAGTACGCCGGTCTCGGTGGCCGCAACCTGTCCGGGCGCGGCCCCGGCGGTGAAGTGGCCGTGCAGTCCTCCCTGTTCACCGAGGTGGGCTGCGAGCGCATCATCCGCTTCGCCTTCGACCTGGCCCGCACCCGCACGCGCCGCAAGGTCTCCTCGGTCACCAAGTCCAACGCCCAGCAGTACGGGATGGTGCTCTGGGACGACGTCTTCAAGCGGGTCGCCGCCGAGTACCCGGACGTGGAGACGGAGAGCGTGCTCGTCGACGCCATGTCCGCGAAGTTCGTGCTCAAGCCCGAGGACCTGTCGGTCGTCGTCGCCTCCAACCTCAACGCCGACATCCTCTCCGACCTCGGCAGCGCGCTCGCTGGCAGCCTTGGCCTCGCGGCCAGCGCCAACCTCAACCCCGAGCGGCGCTTCCCGAGCATGTTCGAGCCGGTGCACGGCTCCGCCCCCGACATCGCCGGGCAGGGCCTGGCGAACCCGATCGGCGCGGTCGGCAGCGCGGCACTGATGCTGGAGCACTTCGGCCTGCCCGACCAGTCGGCCCGCCTCAACAAGGCCATCGAGACCGTCACCGGCGCCGGGACCCTCACCCGGGACGTCGGCGGCACCGCCACCACCGAGGACGTCACCAAGGCGCTGATCGACGCGCTGGCCAACTGACCCTCGCACGGCGACACGAACGTCCCGGCCGGTCCTCGGGTCGCGCCGACAGGCCGGGACCGGCCGCTCCGAAGCGGCCACCCAGTGCCGGGCTCCCCATGCGGGGCCCGGCACTCGCCGTTGCCTACCAACTGATCCCGGCCGCCACCGGCCGGTGGTCGCTGCCCGTCGCCGGCAGTACCCAGGAGCGGTCCGCAGAGCCGCCCCGGACCAGGATCTGGTCGATGCGCACCACCGGGAAGTCCGCCGGATAGCTGAAGCCGAAGCCGTCCCCCGCCTGCTCCTGCGCCGACTCCAACTGTGTGGTGAGACCGGCGAACGCGCGGTCGCCCATCGTGCCGTTGAGGTCCCCGAGCAGCACCACCCGCTTGTTGTCCTCGGCCGCTATCGCCTTGGCCAGGGCCTGTACGTTGCGGTCCCGGCTGTCCGTCCAGAAGCCTCCCCTGGGCATCACGCGCACGGAGCCCAGGTGTGCCACGTACACCGCCACCGGCCCGCCGTCGGTGGTCACCGTGGTGCGCAGCGCCCGGTTGGAGGGCAGCTTCTCGGCAGCCGACTTGGCGGCACCCAGCGGCCCGACGTCCTGCTGGAGGTCGACCGGCTCGGTGTCCGACATCGGTAGCTTGCTCCACAGCCCGACCGTGCCCAGCACCGTGTGGTGCGGATACGCCGCCGCCAGCTCCTTCTCGTACGTGCCCCGGGCCTGCGCTGTGATCTCCTCGAGCGCGAGCACATCGGCCCCGGAGGCCGCCAGGGCGCGGGCGGTGCCCGCCGGATCGCGGTTGTCAGCGCCGACGTTGTGGCTGACGACGGTGAGGTCACTGTCGGCCGCCTGCGCCTTGTCGCCGAGCACGCCGCCGAACAGGCCCGTCCACACCACGGCCGGCAGCAGCACCGCCACCACCGCGGCGGCCGACCGCCGCCACAGCGCCCCGACGAGCAGCACCGGCACGAGAAGCCCGAACCACGGCAGGAAGGTGTCCACCAGGCTGCCGATGCCCCCGCGGTCCGTGACCCGCGCGTGCAGCAGCAGAAGCAGTCCGAGCAGCAGGGCGAGGGTCGCGAGCACCCGGCCGCGCTTCCAGGGGCCCGGCTGGGAGAGGGCACGGAGCGACCGGCTCATTCGTACGCGCTTGCTGTCGGTCACTTCTGCATCCTCGGATCGTCGGTGGGGTCGGCGTAGGGGTCCGGGCAGCCGTGATCGGCGGCCTCGGGGCGGAGTTCGTAGTGCCAGGGTTCGTTGTCGTAGATCCGGCAGAGCCCGTACGCGGCGCCGTGTGCGGACAGCCACGCCGTCGCGTCGGAGCGGCCGAGGTCGACCGCGTCGCCCGACACGTGCGGTGAGGTGTCGGCGGTCGCCACCCATCGGGCGGCCTCGGCCTCGGAGCTGTACTCGGAGACGGCCTCGTCGAGCAGCCGGTTCTGGTACTCGGGGGAGCGCCAGCCGCTGTTGACGTAGAACGTGACGCCGTCGTCGGAGGCGTCCGACGCGGCCTGGCGGAGGGCCTTGAGCAGTTCCGGGTCGAGTCTGCCGACGCCCGGGGTGGTGTCGTCGAAGACCGTCACGTCGTCGGGCACCACGCCGTCGGCCTCGCCCACCGCGTCCTGCCCGCCGCGCTCCCGCGAGGCCATCGCCGAGGGCACCGAGGCGGACGAGGGCGTCGGAGGAGGCTTCGTCGGCGGCGAGGCGGACGAGGTCCTGGGCGAGCGAAGGCCGAGGATTGTGGCGATCACCGCCGCGGCGACGACGAGGCCGATGGCGAGGAGCAGCGGACGCGTCCGGCGAGCCGTGGGTGTGCGAGTCATGCCGCCAGTCAACGCAGCGGGATGTTGCCACAACGTCTGCGTTTTTCGATATGCCGCCGATACACGCCGACTCGTAGCGTGAAGGACATGCGTGTGCTGATTGTTGAGGACGAGCGGTATCTGGCGGAGGCCGTGCGCGACGGGCTGCGCCTGGAGGCGATCGCCGCCGACATCGCGGGGGACGGGGACACCGCCTGGGATCTGCTGAGCGTCAATACGTACGACATAGCCGTCCTCGACCGCGACATCCCCGGACCGTCCGGGGACGAGATCGCGGGCCGCATCGTGGCCTCGGGCAGCGGCATGCCGATCCTCATGCTGACCGCGGCCGACCGCATCGACGACAAGGCCTCGGGATTCGAACTGGGCGCGGACGACTACCTGACGAAGCCGTTCGAGCTCCAGGAACTCGTACTCAGGCTCCGCGCGCTCGACCGCAGACGCGGCCACAGCCGGCCGCCGGTACGGGAGATCGCGGGCGTGCGCCTCGACCCGTTCCGCAGAGAGGTCTACCGGGACGGCCGGTTCGTCGCGCTGACCAGGAAGCAGTTCGCCGTGCTCGAGGTCCTCGTGGCCGCCGAGGGCGGGGTGGTGAGCGCCGAGGAACTTCTCGAGCGCGCGTGGGACGCGCACGCCGACCCGTTCACCAACGCCGTCCGCATCACCGTCTCCGCGCTGCGCAAGCGCCTCGGCGAGCCGTGGATCATCGCTACTGTGCCGGGCGTCGGCTACCGCATCGATGTGCGCCCCAAGGACGAGGACCGGGACCGTGCCTAGGAAGCGCGGACCGAGCGTCCGCCTCAAGCTCACCCTGAGCTACGCCGGATTCCTCATGCTCGCCGGTGGCCTGCTGCTCACCGCCGTGGGGTTCTTCTTCGTCCGGGAGGGGTGGCTGCAGACCAACGAGCAGGGAGCCTGGCGAGCGACTCCGGGGACCACCTTCGTGCGCGGGTTCGCCCCGCTGGCAGCCGGAGTGACGGTGTTCCTCCTGGTGTTCGGCCTGCTCGGAGGCTGGCTCCTCGCCGGCCGCATGCTCGCCCCCTTGAACCGCATCACCGACGCCACCCGCACGGCCGCGACCGGTTCGCTCTCCCACCGCATCCGGCTGCCGGGCCCCCAGGACGAATTCCGCGAACTCGCCGACGCCTTCGACACCATGCTCACGCGGATCGAAGCCCACGTCGCCGAACAGCGCCGCTTCGCCGCCAACGCCTCCCACGAACTGCGCACCCCGCTCGCCGTGTCGAAGTCGCTCCTCGACGTCGCTCGCGCCGACCCAGACCGCGACGCCAAGGAACTCGTCGAACGGCTCAGCGCCGTCAACACCCGCGCGATCGACCTCACCGAGGCGCTGCTCCTGCTCAGCCGCGCCGAACAGCGCGCCTTCACCCGCGAGGACGTCGACCTGTCCCTCCTGGCGGAGGAAGCCACCGAAACGCTCCTCCCGCTCGCGGAGAAGAACGGCGTCACCCTCGAAACCCGCGGCGACATCGCCCGCGCGTCCGGATCGCAGCCGCTGCTGCTGCAACTGGCCACGAACCTCGTGCACAACGCGATCGTCCACAACCTGCCCGGGCGGGGCACCGAGCGGGGCACCGTGCGGGGCACCGTGCGGGTCACCACGGGCGTCCGCCCCGGCACGGCCGTGCTCACCGTCGAGAACACCGGCGAGACGCTGGCCCCGGACCTGGTCGCCACCCTCACCGAACCCTTCCAGCGCGGCACCGAACGCATCCGCGGCGACCACGCGGGCGTGGGCCTCGGCCTCGCCATCGTCCAGTCCATCGCCCGCGCCCACGACGGCACACTCACCCTCGCGCCGCGCCCCTCCGGCGGCCTGCGCGTCACCGTGGAACTCCCGGCGGACGGCATGTGAGGTCGGCCACCGAAGGGGCTGATCGGGCCAATAACCCCAGGTCACCGTGTCATCATGCGATGACATCGCTTGATGACACGAACGGGAAGACCTTGCAGCCCTCCATATCAGCGCCCGCGCCAAGCCCCGCTCCGCCGCTTCGCCACCCCCGCGCGCTCGTGCCGGTGCTGGTCTGCCTTGGCATGCTGGTGGCCGTCGTCAGCAGCCTCGGCGCGCCGCTGATCCCCACCATCGCCGCCGAGGACCACGTCGCCGTCTCCACCGCGCAGTGGGCGCTCACGGTCACCATGCTGGTCGGCGCCATCGCGACCCCCGTCATGGGACGGCTCGGCGACGGGCCGCACCGCAAGCGCGTCATCCTCGGTGGGCTCGCCGCCGTCTTCGTCGGCAGCCTGCTCGCGGCGCTGCCGATCGGGTTCGCCTGCCTCCTGGTGGGCCGGGCCTTGCAGGGCGTCGGCATGGGCCTCGTCCCGCTGGCCATCGCCACCGCACGCGACGCGCTGCCGCCGGAGAAGGCACGGGGGGCGGTCACGACCCTGTCGCTGACCACCGCGGCGGGCATCGGCCTCGGCTACCCGATCACCGGGCTGTTCGCGGAGTACCTCGGCATGTACGCCGGATTCTGGTTCGCGCTCGGCACGGCGGCCGCCGCGTTCCTCGCCGCGCTCATCGTGGTGCCCAAGCCTCCGCACCGGCCCAGCACCCCGATGGACGTCCCCGGCGCGCTGCTGCTCGCCGGCGGCATGGCGGCCCTGCTCCTCGCACTCGCCGAGGGGGAGCGGTGGGGCTGGCTCTCCGTACGACTGCTGGCCCTCGCGGTCGCCGCGGTGGTGCTCCTCGCCGGGTGGATCGCGCACTCGCTGCGCTCCACACACCCCCTCGTGCGCGTCCGCCTCGTCAAGGACCGCGGCGTCCTCGTCGCCAACCTGACCACCATGGTCGGCGGCGTCGGCACCTACCTGCTGATCTCCCTGGTGACCCGCTACGTGCAGACCCCCGAGTCCGGCGGCTACGGCTTCGGCGCCTCCATCGTCGTCACCGGCCTGCTGCTCGTGCCGTTCTCCGCGGCCAGCCTCGTCACCGGGCGCCTGGTGCGGGCCATGGGCCGGGCCGCGACGCCCGCCCGGATGCTGCCGCTCGGCTGCCTGCTCTCGCTCGGCTCGCTCGTCTGCTTCCTGCTCGCCCGCTCCAGCCTGTGGGGCATCGGCGCGATGATGGCGCTCGCCGGACTCGGCGTCGGCGTCACGTTCGCCGTCACACCCGGCCTCATCGTCGGCGGCGTGCCCGCGGCGGAGACCGGCAGCGCGATGAGTTTCAATCAGGTCGTGAAGTACATCGGCTATTCGACCGGCAGCGCGCTCAGCGCCGTCGTCCTCCAGGCCTCCACCCCGCTCGGCTCGCCCCTTCCCACCGACGACGGCTACCGCAACGCCGGACTCGTGGGCTGCGCCGCGTTCCTCGCGACGGGTGTCATCGCCGTCGCGCTCACCCGGGGCGGCGCCCGCCCGCGCCCCTCCCGCGTCGCGGCGGGCGGCACCGCCGAGACCCGCACCGAACCGAGCCGCACATGACCGGCGAGACACCCGACCGGCGCCGCAACAGCGCCCGCAGCCGCGAGGCACTGCTGCGGGCGGCGACCGAACTGTTCTCCGAGCGCGGCTACGACCGCACCACCATCCGCGAGATCGGCGAACGCGCCGGCGTCGACGCCGCCCTCATCTCCCGCTACTTCGGCAGCAAGGCCCTGCTCTACGTGGAGGTACTGCGCGCCGAACACGGCGACACCGCGCCGGACGACCTCCTCACCGGGCCCCGCCTGCGCGAGGTCGCCGAACGCGCGGAGCGGCGCGGCCCGGTGCCACTGCTGCGCGTCGCCGTGCAGTCCTCCAGCGACCAGGCGGCGCAAGACGCCGCCCGGGCCGCCCTCCAGGACCGGCTCGTCGAACCACTGCGCGCCCGTTTCACCCGCGAGGGGCGTGACCGGCCGGGACTGCGCGCCGACGTCCTCGTCGCCTCCGTCGCGGGCGTGCTCCTCGCCCGGCACTCCGGCGCCTTCGACGACCTGGCGGACGCCGACCTCGACGCGATCGTCGGCGTACTCCTGGAGGCGTGGGGCGGCGACTGACCCGCACCTTTCACCCGACCGGCGGTATTCAAACCGCCTCACTCTGCGCCGACGGCCAAGGCACGTGAGCCTCGCAAGTAACTGACCGTACTTTCGAGGTGGTGGAGATGCAGGAGATGCAGACGCGAGCTCTCATTTCGGAATTCCTCGGCACGTTGCTGCTGGTGTTCTTCGCCGTCGGATCAGCGGTCCTGGGAGCCCAGTTCATCGGCACCCTCGGCATCGCCCTCGCCTTCGGCTTCACGCTGCTCGCCCTGGCGTACGCCCTCGGCCCGATCTCCGGCTGTCACGTCAACCCGGCCGTCACGCTGGGCATGCTCTGCGCCCGCCGCATCGACGTGGCGACCGCCGTCCGCTACTGGATCGCCCAGTTCGTCGGCGGCATCGTCGGCGCGGCCCTGCTGTTCCTGCTCGCCAAGCAGGTGCCGGGCCTGCAGACCAAGGGGGCGTTCGGCTCCAACGGCTACGGCGACCGCTCCGACGTGCACATCAACGTCGGTGGCGCGTTCCTCGCCGAGGTCGTGCTCACCTTCCTGCTCGTGTTCGTGGTGCTCGCCGTGACCCACCGCGTGGCCGTCGTCGGCTTCGACGGACTGCCCATCGGCATCGCCCTCGCCGTGATCCACCTGGTCGGCATCCCGCTCACGGGGACGTCCGTCAACCCGGCGCGCAGCCTCGGCCCGGCGATCTTCGCCGGCGGCGACGCGCTCTCCCAGCTCTGGCTGTTCATCGTGGCGCCCCTGGTCGGCGGCGTGATCGCGGCCCTCGTTCACCAGCTCACCCACCCCACGGGCGAGGAGCGCACCATCGCCGACGAGGCGTCCGCGGCCTGAACGATCACGGCGGCCGTGTGCCCGTGACGATCACGGGTACCCGGCCGCCGCGGAACAGGAGCCACCCCGAGCGAAGGGAGCGGCCGTGAGCGGGAAGGACCGGCTGGACACCTATCGCGGCAAGAGAAACTTCGATGCCACCGCCGAACCGTCCGGCGAACAAGGCACGGACAGGGACGGCGAGGAGCCGGTGTTCGTGGTGCAGATCCACGACGCGAGCACCATGCACTTCGACTTCCGCCTCGAAGTCGACGGAGTCCTCAAGTCCTGGTCGATCCCGAAGGGGCCCTCAACCGACCCCCACGACAAGCGGCTCGCCCTCCCCACCGAGGACCACCCCCTCGACTACCGCGACTTCGAAGGTGTCATCCCGCACGACGAGTACGGCGGCGGCACCGTCATCGTCTGGGACCAGGGCACCTACAGCCCGGCCGCTCACGACAAGAAGAACCGGCCCGTACCGTTCGACGAGGCATTGGAGAACGGCCACGCCACCTTCGACCTGCACGGCGAGAAACTGCGCGGCCGCTACGCGCTCACCCGCTTCAAGGGCCGCGAGGACAAACACACCTGGCTCCTCGTCCGCGAGGGAACCGGCGGCAGCGGCGGCACCCCCGACCCCCGGCGCGCCCGCTCGGCCCGCAGCGGCCGCACCCTGCGCCAGGTCGCCGAGGAGGCCGAAGGCGGCGACGACACATGACAGGACCCCTCGACACCCTCCCGCCCGACCTGGCGAAACGCGTCCGCGACGCGGCGCCCGGCGTGGAACTCGCGGCCTCCCCGATGCTGGCGACGCTCAGCGACCGCCGCGAGTTCGCGAAGGGCTGGATCTTCGAACGGAAGCTGGACGGCATCCGCGTCCTCGCCGTCCGCGAGAACGGCCGCACCACGATCCGCTCCCGCTCGGGCCGCCGCCTGGACGCCACCTACCCCGAGATCGTTGAAGCCCTCGAAGCGCAGGACGCCGCGGACTTCACCGTCGACGGCGAGATCGTCGCGTACGCGCACGGCCGCACCGACTTCTCGCGCCTCCAGCAGCGCATGGGCTTGACCAAGCCTCGGGACGTCGCGGCAAGCACCGTAGCGGTGAAGTACTACGTCTTCGACCTGCTGCGCGTCGACGGCACGGACGTCCGCCGCCTGCCCCTGCGCACCCGCAAGTCCCTGCTCAGACAGGCCCTCACCTTCACCGACCCGCTCCGCTTCAGCACCCACCGCAACGAAGGCGGCGCCGAACTCCTCGCCGACGCCTGCGGACGCGGCTGGGAGGGGCTCATCGCCAAGCGCGCCGACAGCACGTACCAGCCGCGCCGCTCCGGGGACTGGCTGAAGCTGAAGTGCGCCCACGGGCAGGAGTTCGTGGTCGGCGGCTTCACCGAACCCACGGGCAGCAGGGAGGGCATCGGCGCGCTGCTGATCGGCTACTACGACGGCGACCGGCTGCGTTACGCGGGCAAGGTCGGCACCGGCTTCGACCGCCGCACCCTCCGCGCGCTGCGCGATCGGCTCGACGAACTCCAGCAGCCGCGCTCCCCGTTCACCGACCGCGTCGCGGAACGCGCCACGCACTGGGCGCGCCCACGCCTCGTCGCGCAGATCGAGTTCTCCGAATGGACCCGCGACGGCATGCTGCGCCACCCCCGCTACCAGGGACTGCGGGACGACAAGAACCCCACCGACGTCGTCAGGGAGCACACGTGACCACGGCCGGAGACAAGAAGGTCCTGCGCGAACTCCTCGACAGCGAGGGCAGGACCTACGCGGCCGAGGCGGGCATCCGTCTCAAGAACACCCCGCAACCCCTCTACCGCACGCTCGTCCTCGCGAGCCTGCTCAGCGCCCGCATCCGCGCCTCGGTCGCGGTCGCCACGACCCGCGCCCTGTACGACGCGGGCCTGCGCGACCCGCGCTCCATGGCCGACGCGCCCTGGCAGCAGCGCGTCGACGCGCTGGGGGAGGGCGGCTACCGCCGCTACGACGAACGCACCGCCACCCAACTCGGCGACGGCGCTCGCATGCTGCTCGACGACTGGAACGGCGACCTGCGCGGGATGCGCGAGCAGGCGGACGGCGACGAATCCGCGATGCGCTCCCTGCTCCGCCGCACCCCCGGCCTCGGCCCGACCGGCGCGAGCATCTTCCTGCGCGAGGTCCAGGACATCTGGCCGGAGTACGCCCCGTTCCTGGACGCCAAGACCCTCCAGGGCGCGGAACGCCTGGGCCTCCCGAAGGACCCCACCACCCTGACCCGGCTCGCCGGAGACACCCCGCGCGCCGAACTGTCGGCGGCCCTGGTGCGGGCCGCGCTCGACAAGCACGTGGTGGAGAACTGCCTGGAGCGGGCGGCCTGACAGCCGACAGGGGGGCATAGATACAAGGTTGTATCTATGCCTGCTAGGGTCCACACATGCCCCGGACCCAGCCTCAGCAGACGAAACCGACGTCGGCGGCCACCACGGTCTACGCCGTCACCAAAGAGCTGATCCTCACCGGTGAGCTGCCCGGCGGCAGCCTCATCAGCGAGGGCGAGATCGCCGAGCGCGTGCAGGTCAGCCGGACCCCCGTACGGGAGGCGTTCCTGCGGCTCGAGTCCGAGGAACTGCTGAGGCTGCACCCCAAGCGCGGGGCCGTCGTCGTGCCCGTCCCGCCGGGGGAGGCGGCGGACGTGCTGGAGATGCGGCAGGCCGTCGAGCAGTCCGCCGCCGAACGCATCGCACGCGCCGGACTCGCCGCCGAGGACGAGGAGCGGCTGCGTGAACTGATCGCCCGCCAGCGGGAGTTGGCGGCAGAAGGGGACGTACGCGCCTTCGCCGTGGCCGACGAGGCCTTTCACCGGGGCGTCGTCGAGGCCTCGGGGAACGCGATCGCCGCCCGCTTCTACGAGACCCTCGGCGACCGGCAGCGCCGCATGAGCGTCTCCGCGCTCGGCCACCGCCCCGAGCGGCTGCCCGGCCTCGCCGACGAGCACGAAGCGCTGCTCGGCCACCTCCGCGCCCGGGACGGCGCCGCGTTCGCCGAGGCACTGCGCGCCCACCTCGCCGCGACGCACGGCCCCCAGTACTGAACACACCCCCCACCTCTGAAAGAGCCCTGCCCTCACGATGCTCGACACGCACACCACCCCGCAGCCGGCCCCCTCAGCGGCTGCTCCCGTCCGCCCCGGCCAGTGGCGGACCGTCGCCGCGGCCATGTTCGTCTGCGGCTGGGGCGGCAACCAGTTCACGCCGCTCCTGCTCATGTACCGCGAACTCGGCGGCTATTCGACGCTCAGCGTCGACGCATTCCTCGGCGCGTACGTGGTCGGTCTGGTTCCCGGCCTGCTGCTCGCCGGGCCGATATCCGACCGGCGCGGCCGACGCCCCGTGATGATCGCCGGGGCAGTCGCCTCCATCCTCGCGAGCCTCGTCCTGTGCTTCGGCGAACACAGCGCCTGGCCCATCTACGTCGGCCGCCTGATGACCGGCGTCGCCGTCGGCATCGCCATGGCGGTGGGCAGCAGCTGGGTCAAGGAACTGTCGACCGGAGCGGACGCCGGGGCCGCCGCGCGCCGCGCCTCCCTGTGCCAGACGGCCGGCTTCGGCCTCGGCGCGGGCGTCGCCGGCGCCCTCGCCCAGTGGGGCCCCTGGCCGATGGTGACGCCGTACGTCGTCCACATCGCGCTCACCGCCGCGGTCCCGGTGCTCCTGCTGCGCGTCCCCGAGACGCGGACCGCGGTGCGCGGCGCGGCGGGCTCGCTGCGGGAGCTGCTCGGGGCACTCGCCGCGGACCTGCGCATCCCGGCCCCGGCCCGCCGCCGCTTCCGCTGGGTGGTGCTCCCGATGGCGCCCTGGGTGTTCGGCGCCGCCGGGCTCGCCTACGCGGTCATGCCCCAGCTCGTCGACAACCGGGTCGGGCACTGGGGCCTCGCCTACGCGACCGCGCTCACGGTCCTGACCCTGGGCACCGGCGCCGCCGTGCAGCCGCTGGCCAAGTGGCTCGACGGCCGCAAGGGCTCCCACGGCGGCCGGGCGCCGGTCGCGGCCATGTCGGTGATGCTGCTCGGCACCGTGCTGTGCGCCGTCAACGCCGCCGTACTGTCACCGTGGCTGGCCGGGGCCGCCGCCGTCGCGCTCGGCGCCGGATACGGCATCGCCGTCGTCTCCGGGCTCCTGGAGATCCAGCGGATGGCGGGCCCGGACGACCTCGCGGGCCTGACCGGCATCTACTACACGCTCGCCTACGCCGGGTTCCTGCTGCCCACCGTCCTCGCGACGCTGTCGGCGTGGCTGCCCTACTCGGTGATGCTCGCCGGGATCGCCCTCGTCGCCCTCGGCTGCCTCGTCCTTGTCACGGTCGGCGGGCGCGCCACGCGGGAGGTCAGCGCCCCGGCTCGTACGTGAGCTGCTTGACCTGACGCACGAACAGGGCGCTCTCCACGGACCGCACGCCGGAGAGCGCCCCGATGCCCTCGCTCACGTACGTGTACAGCTCGCGGGTGTCGCGGTGCACCGTCGCGGCGAACACCCCGGCCACCCCGGTCACCGCCGCCGCGAACCGCACCTCCGGGTGCGCCGCGAGCGACTCGCCCACCGAGGCGAGCGCGGAGGGGGCGACGGTCAGCCACAGTGCCGCCATGACCGAGCGGCCGAGCAGTTCGTGGGTGTGCTGCACGTCGAAGTAGAGGACACCGCTCGCACGCAACCGGTCCAGGCGCCGCTTGACGACCGACTCCGACTGTCCCGTGGCGGCCTGGAGTTCGGTCAGTGCCACCCGGCCGTCCCGGCGCAGCAGCGCGAGGAGCGTCTCGTCGACCTCGTCGGGGACCGGCGGGGGAGCGGAAGGTTCGGCGGCCGGCGCCCGCAGCGCAGCCTCCTGCTCCGCGTCCAGCGCGTTGATCTTGTTGAGCCAGCCGACCGGGCCGCCGTAGAAGGGGTGCAGCACGCACTGCGCGGTCGCCGAGGTGACGAGGGGCGTGCGCTGGAGCCGGGCCAGCAGGAGTTCGTCCTCCTGGCCGCCGCGCGGCTTGATCGAGCACAGCACTTCCGTGCCGCCGGAGAGCAGCCCCACGTACGACGTGTCGGGGCGCCGCGCGAGCGCCCCCGCCAACTGCTCCGCGCCTTCCGGGGCGCAGCGCAGCCGCACCAGCCAGCTGCTGCGCCCCAGCAGCGCCTCGTCGGTGACGCCGATGACCCGCAGTCCCACGCTCTGGCGCAGCCGGCGAAAACGCCGGGCGACGGTCTGGTCGGAGACGCCGAGGACGGCCGCGATCCGGCTGAAGGCTGCCCGCCCGTCGAGCTGCAGCGCCTGCAGCAACTGCAGGTCGAGTGCGTCGAGCACGTGCGGCTCCGGGGGCGTTGTCGTGACGTATGGGCCTACGCGTGATCGTAAAGGAGCCGGGAGGGGAGGCGGGCGGCGGCATCGTCCGGAAGCGCGAGAGCCCGGGACCGCCTGACGCGGTCCCGGGCTCGACGCCTTCCCCTCAGCCCTGCGGGTGCGCCAGGTCCAGGTCGAGGGCCTCCACCGCGCGGCCGTTCACGGACACGGTCCGGGTCGAGGCCGGGTATCCCGTGGCGACCAGCGAGTACTCGCCCGCGTCCAGGTCGCCGAAGGCGTACGCGCCGTCCGAGCCGGTGGTCGAGGTGCCCACGACGTTCCCGGCCGCGTCCAGCAGAGTGACGCGCGCGTCGGACAGCGGCCGCAGCTCCGCCTTCGTACGGATCCGGCCCTGGAGACGGACACCGGGCCGCAGCGCGATGTCCGGCTGGACGGTGGCGGACTTGGCGGCCCGCGCCGCGACCGCGGTGGGCCGGAAGCCCTCGGCGGCCACGGAGATCGTGATCTCGCCCTCGGCGATGTCCCCGAAGACGTAGCTCCCCGCGGCGTCGGTGATGCCGGTCGCCAGGACGTCGCCGCGGGCGTCCGTCACCGTGACGACGGCGTCCGCGACGGGGAGGGTGTCATCGGCGCCGACGACCTTGCCGGTCATGCTGCCCGCGCCGGACAGCAGGATGTCGTGCTCGGCCGGGCGATCGGCGAGCACCAGGTTCGACGCGTGCGGGTGGTGGCCGTCCGCCGTCGTGATCAGCACGTGGGCGCCGGGCCCGGGAACGGCCACGCGGTAGGCCCCGTCCGCCCCCGCGACGGCGCGCGCGAGCTGCCGGCCGGTGGGCGAGATGAGGGTGAGCACGGCACCCGCGAGGCCCGCGCCCGCCGCGTCGCGCACGGTGCCGGACAGGGCGGGCTCAGTAGCGTCCACCGCTTCGACCGGCTCGGGTGCGGGCGCCGCAGGCTTCGGACGCCGCAGCAGCACCGCTCCGACCAGGGCCGCGAGCACCGCCAGCGAACCGGCCACGATCAGGCACAGCTGCATCCCGTCGAGGAACGACTCGGACAGCGCGCCGAGCGCCCGCCCGCGCTGCGCCCCGAGGTCCAGCTGGGCGACCGCCCCGAGCCCCTGCGCCTCGGCCGCACCGACGATCCGCTCAGCGGCGGACCCGGTGACCCCGGCATCGGCCAGGTGCTCGCCCAGCGAACCCGTGGACTTCGACGTGAGGAGCGCGCCGAGGATCGCGGGACCGAGCGCGCCGCCCACCTGCCGCAGCGCGTTGTTGCCCGCCGCGGCCATGCCCGCCAGGTGGTGCGGCACCGAGGACACGGCGGTCGCCGTCATCGGGGTGACGACGAGACCCATGCCGAGCCCGAGCAGGGCGAGCCGCCAGGCCATCGGCCCGAACGAGGTGTGGGCGGTCAGCGACGTCAGTGAGAACAGCGCGCCCGCCGCGCACAGCAGACCGACGGTGATCAGCACACGCGGTGAGATCCGATGCATCACACGCCCGGCCACCGGGCCGACGAAGAAGCACACCCCGGTCACCATCAGCAGCCGGTACCCGGCGTCGAGGGTGTCGAGCTGCTGCACCGTCCCGAAGTAGAGGCTGAGTACGAAGAAGAACCCGATGAGCCCCATGAAGGTGATCATCGCGATCAGGCTCGTCGCGCTGAATCCCGCGCTGCGGAAGAGCTTCAGGTCGAGCATCGGACTCGCGCTGCGCCGCTCGAAGATGACGAAGGCGATCAGGCCGACCACGGCCAGTGCGAGAGCGACCAGCACCCGGGTGTCCGTGAAGGAGCCGGCGCCGCCCTCGATCACCCCGTACACGAGAGCCGTGATGGTGACCGTGGCGGTGATCTGCCCCGGCCAGTCGAGCGCCCGCGCGTGCGGGGCGCGGGAGTCCGTCACCAGCCGGGCGGCGACCGCCATGGCGAGCAGTGCCACGGGTATGGACGGCAGATAGATCCAGCGCCACTCCTGGTGGGCCAGGATCACACCGGAGATCAGCGGCCCGACCGCGAGCGCCGCCATCAGGGACGAGGCCCACAGGCCGACGAACTTGCCGCGCTCACGCGGATCGGGCACCGCCTGGCTGATCATCGCCAGCGTCGTCGGCAGCAGAGCCGCCGCACCGATCCCCGCCAGCGCCTGACCGGCCCAGACCACCTCGACCGACTGCGCGCACAGCGCCGTCGCGGCGCCGACGGCGGTGAACCCCAGGCCCGCCTGGAACACCTTCTTGCGCCCGTGCACATCGCCGAACACGCCCGCCGTCAGGATGAGCGCCGCCATCGGCAGCACGAACGCGTCGGACACCCAGGACAGCTCGGATGTCGACGCGCCCAGCGCGCGCTGGATCGCCGGGAGACTCACCGACACGGAGGTCACCGGCAGATAGGCGACGAACACCCCGACACAGGCCATGACGAGGGTGACGGCCCGCCGCTCCTGTGTTCCGTTCGCCGTTGTCGCCACGTTCACGAAGACCCTCTCCTGCGACGCCGCGCGCCGCGCTCGACTTTCCGACCTGGAGCACCCTCCGTCCTCGGGCGGCATCGAGGCCAGCCAGCGTCGCCGAACCCCGGAAAACCGATGCGTGGGTGCCCGGATTCACGGATTTCCGACAGGCGGCCCGGTATGCGCACACATACGAGCGGGGCATGCGCGCACATACGAGGAGGGCCCCGGCGAAGTGTCGCCGGGGCCCTCCTCGTCTGACGTGCCGCAGGTCAGCCCGCCACCGCGTCCGGTTCGGCCGCCGCCTGCACGGCCCCGCCGGTGAGCCGGGTGACCGCGTCCTGCATGTGCGCGTCGAGGAGCGTGAGGAGGCGCTCCTCGTCCTCGGCGCGCATCGCCGCGATCAGCTCCGCGTGCTCCTCGACCAGCGCGTCCGGGTCGGGGTGGTCGTCGGTGAGGACCGACAGGCACATCCGCGTCTCCACGAACAGGGTCTGCGCGATGCGCTGCAGGCGCGGGCTGCCGGACTCCGCGACGAGCACCTGGTGGAAGTCCATGTCGGCGGCGCTGAGCGCCGCGTCGTTGCCCCGCCGCGCCGCCGACTCCATCCGGCGGTGCGCCTTCTCCAGATGGTCCGCCGTCGACTGCGGATCCTGCTGCAGCACGAGGCGGCAGGCCGCGGACTCCATGGCCGTGCGCGCCAGATAGATGTCGCGCACGTCGTCCTCGTCGAGCCGGGTCACGAAGACGCCGCGATGCGGTGCGCTGACGGCGATGCCCTGCTGCACGAGACGCTGCAGCGCCTCGCGCAGCGGTCCCCGGCTCACGCCGAGCTGGCCCGCCAGCTCGGCCTCGCCGAGCTGGGTGCCGGGCGCCAGGGTGCCGTCCATGATCGCTTCGGTGAGCTGGGCGGCGATGACGGTCGCCGCGGGTTCCCGCTTGACCGGTCGCAGTGTCTTCGCAGTGGCCATATTCAGTTCGGTCCTCTGATCGGCGCGGCCGCCGCCTCAGGCGGTCGCGGGTGTCGGGGAATGGGAAGTACGGGTGAGCCGGAACAGCGAGCCGAGGCCCTCGCGGGGCGTCTCGTCGCCCGCGAGCCGCAGGCCCTCCCAGGCGGTGACCTGGTTGGCCGTCAGGACGGGCTTGCCGACGGCCTCCTCGAGGTCGTCGAGCCAGGCGGCGCTGTGCAGCGCCGTGTCCGGCAGCAGGATCGCCTCGGCGTCCGGGTGGTCGTTCTCCCGCGCCAGCTCGATGACCCGCTCGCGGCCCAGCGTGCCGACCTCGGCGGCGGTGATGATGCCCTGCCCCGACACCGAGACGACCTCGGAGCCGTGGTGCTCCAGGAACCGGACGAAGTAGCCCGCCACGTCGTCCGGGTACGTCGCGGCGATCGCCAGGCGGCGCACACCGAGCGCCTGGACGGCGTGCGCGAACGCGAAGGACGTCGAGGAGGCCCGCTCGGCCGGCAGGCCCGCCGCCTCGGCGAGTTCGGCGACCTGCTGGCGGGCGCCCTCGGGGCCGAAGATGAAGCTGGCGCTGGTGCACGCCCAGACGACCACGTCCTGCGGCTGGGCGAGCAGCTCGCCGAGCGCCGCCTTGAGACGGTGCGTGGACCCCATCTCCAGGAGGTCGTCCACCCGGTGCGCGTCCACGCCGATGTCCGTGTGGACGAGCGTGAGCCGGGCGCCGCCGCCGATCATCCGCTCGAGGCGCGGGTAGTCGTCCTCAGCGGAGTGACCGGGGTACAGGAACCCGACTCGGGTGGTCTTCTCGCTCATACGTCTGACGTCCTTTCGTGCAGGCAGTGTACCGGCGATCCGGTCAAATGTAGATTGTTGACAGTGTGAAGAGCGGCAGCGCCACGATGCGGCGCTGCTCAGGGGCTGCTCAGCCGAGGTCGAGGTCCGCGGCCGGCTCGTCCGGGGGAGCGGCCGCCGTCGCCTCGGGCGCGGCCAACTGCTCCCAGTCGGCGGCCTCCCGCACGACGGCCGCCGCGGCGGCGGGCGGCGGCGGAGCGATGCCGGCGATGCCCCGCCCGCCGTAGGGCGTGAGCGCGGCACGGGCCGCCGGGTCGATCAGCGACTGGTAGTCACCCGCGGCGCGGGCACCCGCGTGGCGCAACGCGGCCCACATCGTGACCTGGTTCGCGGAGATCACCGGGATCCGCAGCTCCGCCTCCAACTGCGGGATCACGTCGTACGTCGCCAGGTTGGTGCAGCTGATGAAGAGGCAGTCCGCGTGCGTCAGGTCCGCCGAACGGGCCAGTTCCACCACGTTGCGATAACCGACCTTCCAGATCTCCCCGGTCAGGCCCATGTACTGGCGCCCGACCACGTCCACGTCCGCCTCGCCCAGGAAGTCGGCCAGCGAGTCCGTCAGGGACGCCGTGTACGGCGTGATGACGCTGACCCGGCGCGCGCCCAGCTCGCCGAGGGCCTCGAGCAGCGCCCCGGACGTGGTCACGGACGGCACGCCGCGGCCTGCCCCGCTCATGGAGACGCACATCGCGCGTTCGTGCGCGGTGCCGCCGACGAAGCTGCCGGATGTGCAGGCGTACGCGAAGGACGCGGGCCGCACCGCGTCGAGTGCCATGACGGCGTTGTGCAGGGTCTCGTGCTCGCTGATCAAGCGAGCCATGTCCACGCTGACCTCCACGGGAACGTACGGGGTGCGGGTCAGGTGGAGGGAGATCTCCTCGGGGGTCCAACGCCACAGTTCGCGATCGAGCGCGAAGTCGAACGGGGCGACTACGCCGATGCCGAGCTGGGGGACGGGTCCGCCGAAGGTCGTGATGTCCAATGCAGTGCCCCTTCGTGGCTGCACGCGTACGAGCCGCGGTCCGTACGCCTGAGGTGGACGTGTGATGGCAGGTGGTGCGGAGGGGAGTTGTTTTGCCGAGCGACCCTTGGGTAGCAGAGTAGGCCCGCGGTTCGCCTGTAGATTGTTGACAACGTAAAGATCGGCTGCTTAGCGTGTCAATCCCCTACGCGGGGCGGCTCGTTCGCTGTGGTGAAAGCCTCGGTAAAGAGCCGGGGAATTCAGCCCAGGGGATGGCCCTTCCCCAGCCCTCGCGGGGCTTTCGTCCCTCCATGGTCAACCCTCGAACCGCACCTCGCATACCGTCCGCTCCAACCGTCGCCCGATCCGTCGAGCGACCCGAAGGACCGCCGTGCCGAAGACCGAGAAATCCCGCGTCCTGGTGCTCGCCGACCACCGGCCGAACGGCCTGGAGGAGGTGGCCGCCCACGCCGAGCTCGTCTGCATCCCCGAGGACCGGCTCGCCGCCGAACTTCCCGATGCCGATGCGCTGTTGGTGTGGGAGTTCGGGACCGAGGCGCTGCCCGGCGCCTGGCCGCAGCGGGGCGGACCGCGCTGGGTGCACACCGCCAGCGCCGGAGTCGACCGGCTGATGTTCCCCGCCCTGCGCGACTCCGACGCGATCCTGACCAATTCGCGCGGCGTCTTCGAACAGCCCATCGCCGAGTACGTCGCGGGCCAGATCATCGCCCTCGCGAAGGACTTCGCCGGCACCTACGACCGCCAGCGCGACCACGTCTGGCGGCACCGCGTCACCCAGCGGGTGTGGGGGACGCGCGCCGTCGTCCTCGGCGGCGGGCCCATCGGCCGGGCCGTCGTACGTACCCTGCGGGCGCTCGGCATCGACACCGCCCTGGTCGGACGCACCCGCAGGGAGGGCGACCCCGAGGTCGGCACGGTGCACGCGTTCGACGAGCTCGACGGCCTGCTCGCCCGCGCCGACTGGGTGGTCTGCGCGGCACCGCTGACCGAGCAGACACAGGACCTGTTCGACGAGGCCACCTTCGCCCGCATGAAGCGCGGCGCCCGCTTCATCAACGTGGGGCGCGGACCGATGGTCGTCGAGAAGGACCTCCTCGCCGCCCTGGAGGAGGGCCAACTGGGTGGCGCGGCGCTCGACGTGTTCCGCGAGGAGCCGCTGCCCGCCGACAACCCGCTGTGGGACGCGCCGAACCTGCTGGTCTCCCCGCACATGTCGGCCGACACCGACACCTGGCTCGACGACCTCGCCGAGGTCTTCGCCGACAACTTCGCGCGGTGGCGCGCGGGCCGGCCGTTGCGCAACGTCGTGGACAAGGAACTGGGTTACGTACCGGTCGCGGACACCCCGCGGACCGCGGCAGAGGAGGGCTCCCGATGACCAGCACCACCGACGCGACCGCCACGGCCGGCACCAGCACCCCGGCCCCCCAGGAGCCCTACGCGCTGACCGCCACCGAACTCCTCGCCGCCTACGAGAGCGGCGACCTGTCCCCGGTGGAGGCCACGGTCTCCGTGCTCGACCGCATCGAGGCCGTCGACGGCGGGCTCAACGCGTTCTGTCTGGTCGACCGGGACGAGGCGCTCGCGCAGGCGAGGGCGAGCGAGGAGCGCCGCCGGCGCGGCGAGACGCTCGGTCTCCTCGACGGCGTGCCGACGTCCATCAAGGACCTCATGCTCACCAAGGGCCACCCCACGCTGCGCGGCTCGCTGACCATCCCGGCCGACCGGGTGTGGGACGAGGACGCGCCGTGCGTCGCCCGGATGCGGGAAGAGGGCGCCGTGTTCGTCGGCAAGACGACGACGCCGGAGTTCGGCTGGAAGGGCGTCACCGACAACCCGCTGACCGGCGTCACCCGCAACCCGTGGGACCCGTCCACCACCGCGGGCGGTTCCTCGGGCGGCAGCGCGTCGGCCGTCGCCGCGGGCATGGCCCCGCTGTCCATCGGCACGGACGGCGGCGGTTCGGTGCGGATCCCCGCCGCGTTCTGCGGCATCTTCGGCATGAAGCCCACGTACGGGCGGATCCCGCTCTACCCGGCCAGCCCCTTCGGCACGCTCGCCCACGCGGGCCCCATGACCCGCACCGTCGAGGACGCGGCCCTCCTGATGGACGCCGTGACCGGCTTCGACAGCCGCGACTGGTCGGCCCTGGAGGCGCCGCGCCGCAGTTACCGCGCCGCCGTCACCGAAGCCCTCGCCGACGGCTCCCTGCGCGGACTGCGCATCGCCTACGCCCCGACCCTCGCGGGCGCCCCCGTGGACCCGGAGGTCGCCGAGCGCGTCGCCGCCGTCGCCCGGCTCCTGGCCGACCTCGGTGCGGACGTCGAGGAGGCCGACCCCGGCTTCAGCGACCCCGTGGAGGCGTACCACACGCTGTGGTTCTCCGGCGCCGCCAAGGTCGTCGAGCACCTGGGCGCCGAGCAGTTCGCCCAACTGGACGCCGGGCTCCAGGAGGCGTGCCGCGAGGGCGCCGCGAAGAGCGCGCTCGACTACCTCAGCGCCGTCGACACGCGCATGGCGCTCGGCGTGCGCATGGGGCGCTTCCACGAGACGTACGACCTGCTGCTCACGCCCGCGGTGCCCATCCCGGCGTTCGAGGCGGGCGTCGAGGTGCCGGCCGGCAGTGGCCACAAGCGCTGGACGGGCTGGACCCCGTTCACGTACCCCTTCAACCTCACCCAGCAGCCGGCCTCCACGGTGCCCTGCGGCGTCACGGGCGCGGGCCTGCCGGTGGGAGCGCAACTGGTCGCCGCGCGCCACGGCGACGAACTGGTGCTGCGCGCGTCGGCGGTGCTGCATGCGGCGCTGCGCGGGTCCGGGGTGGTGGGCACGGCTCCGGTGGGCTGAAATCCCAGCACCCGCGCGCCGTAATGTGTCGTCCGTGATCCTGCCCAAGATCCGCGACCCCCGGTTCATCACGCTGCGCCGCGGCGGGACGCTCACGGACGACGACCATCGCCTGCTGGCCCTGTGGGCGGCCGACTGCGCGGAGCACGTGCTGCCGCTGTTCGAGGCGGTGGAGCCCCTCGACCGGCGGCCGCGCGAGGCCGTCGAGCAGGTCCGGGCGTGGACGCGCGGCGAGATCCGGATGTCCGACTCCCGCGCGGCGGGCGGGCATGCGATGGCCGCGGCGCGGGTGCTCACAGGACCGGCCCGGCACGCGGCGTTCGCGGCGGGGCAGGCCGCCGTGGTCGCGCACGTCGCCGCACACGAGTTGGGCGCGGCGGCGTACGCGATCAAGGCGGTCAGGGCGGCGGCGCCCAAGGGCGAGGCCGAGGACGCCGGCCGGGACGAGTGCCGTTGGCAGCGGGAGCGGCTGCCCGGCGCCATTCGGGCACTCGTCCTGGACGACCAGCGGCTGCGCAACGACATCTGCTGGTCGGTCTTCGACTGCTGACGGCGAATCAGCAGCAGCCGTGCACCGCGTGCTCCGGCCGGTGCCACCAGTAGCGTTCGAGGACGGGGCCCTGCGGCACGTCCTCGGCGGAGGCTGACGCGGCGGCGCTGCGCGGTGCCGCCGACTGGGGCGCCGCTTCCTCCGCCGCGAGCAGGTCGGACACCTCGTGCACCACGCCACCGGCGACCACCGTACGGACCGCCGCCGCGGCCGTGACGTCCTTCAGCGGATCGCCCTCCACCAGCACGAGGTCGGCCAACTTGCCCGGCTCGATCGTGCCCAGATGCTTCGTCACACCCAGCGTGCGGGCGCCCTCCGCGGTCGCCGAGCGCAGCGCGTCGGCGGGGGAGACCCCGTACCGGACCATGGCCTGCACATTGAGGTGGTAGTAGACCGCCGGCGGCACCAGGGGACTGTCCGTGCCGACATGGACGTGCGCGCCGCCCTCGATGAGGCGACGTACGGTTTCCCCGTGCCGGGCGACGAACCCGAGTTCGGCCGTGGGCTCCTCGGCCTGCGCGGCCCGCACACCGTCGCGGAACTCCTCGTACGACTCCGAGGGCAGCAGCGCCTTCAGGCGGGCGTCGTCCAGGGCCCACCCCGCGAACCGGTACAGCGCCGCCCGCACGCTCGACAGGCCGAGCCCGGAGAGGCCGAGCGTCGGGGTGATCGGCATGCCCGACGAGATCAGCGGAGCGGTGACGTCGTCGTAGGAGTGCCCGAGGTGGGTCTCCTTCTGGCGGCGGCCGTAGCGGCTCGTGCCGCCCATGTGCTCGACGCCGTCGGCCCCGAGCGCCAGCGGACCGAACAGGTAGTGCGAGGTCGCGGGCAGGCCGATCCGGTGGGCGCCGGCGACGGCCTCCGCCTGCATGGCGTACGGCAGCCTGACGTACGTCTTGACCAGGTCGTGCCCGAGCGCCTCGTGCTTGTCCAGCTCGCGCCGCAGCTGTTCGCGGTCCGTCACGGGCCGGGCGGAGGAGTAGTACACCCGGGAGCCGTCGATCAGCTCACCGGCGGTGAAGACGCGCGGCCCCACCCGCCGCCCGGACTCCACGGCCTCCTTCGCCTCCACCAGGTGGTAGTGGCCGCTGCCCGGCGAGCGCAGCGAGGTGATCCCGAACGCCAGCCACAGCCGGGACGTCGCGTCGAGCTGCCACGGCCCGTGCTCGTGCGCCGCGATCATGCCGGGTATCGCGGTGAGCCCGCCCGCCTTCACGACCTTGTCCCCGGGGCGCACGGCCGTCGTGCCGGACTTCTCGACCGCGGCGATGCGGTCGCCGTCGAGGACGATCTCGACGTCGTGGCGGAGCCTCGACCCGGTGCCGTCCCACAGGGCGCCGACGCGCACCACCGTGCGCCCGGTCGGCCGCGCCGGACGCCACGTCAGGTCCAGGGGCACCGCGGCGCCGCGGCCACCGCGCGCGTCGGCGATCCGCAGTCGGCCCGCCGACAGGTAAAGCAGCGAACGCGAATCGCCGCTGAAGGACGGGAAGTCGGCGCTCTCGCTGTTCACGGTGCGGGCCCTGCCCGCGGGCAGCCCGGCCGCGTCCACCGGCACCACGCGCAGGGTGCCGTCGACGACACAGGCCAGGTGCTTCCCGTCGGGCGAGTACACAGGGCCCGCGTACTCCCGGTTGGCCAGCGAGGAACCGGGCACCGGATCGCTGTACCGCGCCTCGCCGGTGGCCAGTTCGACGGTGAGGACCCGGTTGTAGCCCTCACGGAAGCGCGCGGTGACCGGCGCGAGCGCCGCGACCGACACCCGGCTGTCGTCGGCGGTGAAGGCCGGGCGGCCGGGCGAGTTGAGTGGCCCGACGACCTTGCGGACGGCGCCGCTCTGCACGTCCAGGGTGTGCACGCTCGCGTCGGCGACGAAGGCGACGGCCGTACCGTCGTGGCTGACCGCGGGCAGGGTCGCGCCGCCCACGTCCGTCAGACGGCGGGTGGCACCGTCGGCGAGGGTGCACCGCCACAGCTCCTGGGTGCCGGAGCGGTCGCTGACGTACGCGACGGAGTCACCGTCGGGAGACCAGGTGGGCGAGGTGTTGTGGCGCCCGTCGGAGACCACCGCCTCGGGCCGGGCGCCGCGCCGCATCACCCAGATGTCACCCAGCGCGACGAACACCACGCGCTCGCCGTCCGGGGAGAGTTCGGGCCCGACGATGCCCCGCACGGGCCGGGCGCCGGTGGAGTCGAAGTCCCTCGGGGCGGGACGCTCCTCGACGGCCGGCACTTCCACGGACGCCGCGAACGAGACATCCTTCGCGGCGTCCGTACCGAGGGTGCGGCGGCGGATCTTCCCGTCCGCCGTGTACAGCACCTCGTCCGCGCCCACCCATCGCACCGGGAGCGGGAAGACATCCTCGTCCGGGCCCGACACCACATCGCCGTCCACGACCACCGAGGTGCCCGCGGAGGTCAGATGCGCGTAGGCGAGACGCTTGCCGTCGGGGGAGAGCGAGGGGCCCGCGACGAAGCCGGAGTCCACCTTCGCGAGGACCGTGCGGGCGCCGTCGGACCCGACCCGCTCGATCGACTGCGGCGCGCTGCCCGTGCCGGAGGTGAACACGATGGCCTCGCCGTCGGGCGCCCACGCCGGCTGCGCCTCCTGCGCCCCGCCCTCGGTCCACACCCGCCGCTCGCCGCCGTCGGCGGACAGTACGTGCACGGCGTAGCGGCTGCCGGTCTCGACGGCGCAGGCGATCCGCTTGCCGTCGGGGGACCAGCGGGGTTCGCGGTGATCGTCGGCGCCGTCGGTGAGTTGGCGCGGTCCGCGCCCGTCGGAGCCGACGACCCACAGGTGGAAGGCGCCGCCGCTGTAGGCGGAGAACACGATGTGCCGCCCATCGGGGGAGTAGTCCGGCTCGACGGCCTCCAGCGCGTCACTGATGAGCCGCCCGGCGTCACCGCCCTCGGCCGGTACCGTCCACAACGTGTTGAGCAGGTCGAACACGACGGTGCGGCCGTCGGGCGACAGCGCGGCGGAGCCATTGGTCATCCCGGTCACCGTGACGGCCGCGCGCCTCCCCGCGGCCGCCGCACCCGGCGCGGCCGCGACCGCGCCGCCCGCCCCGACGAACGCGGTCCCGGCGGCGACGAGACCGCTCCGCTTGACGAAAGCACGGCGTGTGAAAGCCACGGTCGACCAACCTCCCGAAGATCAGCAACAGTTGACGGGAGGCTACGTACACCGCGCGTCACCGCATCCGCACGGGCGGTAGATGTGATGTGAAAGTAATGCGCTGGCACACCGGACCGGCCAAGCGTCGACCCCGGCCTGCGTGGGGGCGGGACGTACAAGGGGCGGGCCGGAGGACCGGACCGCCCCTTGTCGCTGCGCCTACTGGCTCACTCCGCCCGCTTGAACTGAAGCGACTCCCCGACGGCCCCCGACCGCCACAGGTCCTGGCAGGCCTCGGCGAGCCGGTCGAGGCCCTCGGTGATGGTGCCCCAGACGATGCCGGGGACCCAGCCCTGGTCGCCGTTGATGAGGAGGTTGTTGCGCTCGTAGAACAGGGCGAGGTCGACGACGATGTCGCGCTCCGCGTGCGCCGCCTGGTTGCCCTGCTGTTCGGCGGCGGCCTCGTAGCCGTAGGAGGCCGTGCTCATCTGGGTGTTGGAGAACGTGAAGTAGCACAGGTCCCCGGGGATCGGCGTGATCGTCGGGTTCTCCAGCGGGGGCTCCTGCGGGGCGAAGGCCGGGACGAGGGTGTAGATCTCGTTGCGCGCGTACTTCGCGTGGTAGACGTCGCTGCCCAGCGGCAGGGCGTTCCAGATCGCCTCGCAGGTGATCGGGGCGCGGTCGTCGAGCAGCTTCGCGGTGGCGGTGACGCCGCGCTTGGGCAGGGAGACCTCGATGAAACGGTCCATGGATGCAATCGCTCCGGTCTGGTCGATGATCAACGTACGTGGACGGTAGGTCGGTCGGCGGTCGGCTGTCAGCCGAGCGGCATCGCCAGGTAGCGCGTCTCCAGGAACTCGTCGATGCCGACCCGGCCGCCCTCACGGCCGAGGCCCGAGGCCTTCACGCCGCCGAAGGGGGCCGCGGGGTTGGAGACGACGCCCTTGTTGAGGCCGACCATGCCGGTCTCCAGGCGCTCGGAGAGCCGGAAGGCGCGCTCCAGGTTCTCCGTGAACAGGTAGGAGACCAGGCCGTACTCGGTGTCGTTGGCCGCGGCGACGACCTCGTCCTCGTCCGTGAAGGTCAGGATCGGGGCGACCGGGCCGAAGATCTCCTGGCTCATCAGGGCGGATTCGGGGGAGACGCCGGTGAGCACGGTCGGGGTGTAGAAGTAGCCCTCGCCCTCGGCGCGCTCGCCGCCCGTGAGGACCTTCGCGCCGCGCTCGACTGCGTCGGCGACCAGTTCCTCGACCTTGCCGCGGCCGTCCTCGTCGATCAGCGGGCCAACGGTGACACCGTCCTCGGTGCCGCGGCCGACCGCGAGCGCGGCCATCCGGGCGGAGAGCTTCTCGGCGAACTCGCCGGCCACCGACTCGTGCACGTACAGGCGGTTCGCGGCCGTGCACGCCTCGCCGATGTTGCGCATCTTGGCGGCCATGGCGCCCTCGACGGCCTTGTCCAGGTCGGCGTCCTCGCACACGATGAACGGCGCGTTGCCACCTAGCTCCAGTGACACCCGCAGCACGTGCTGGGCGCTCTGCTCGATGAGCAGGCGGCCCACCGCCGTAGAACCCGTGAACGACAGCTTGCGGATGACACCGCCGCGCAGCAGCGGCTCGACGACCTCGCCGGGGCGGGACGTGGTCAGCACGTTCAGGACGCCCGCGGGCACGCCCGCCTCGGTCATGATCTCGGCGAGCTTCAGCATCGTCAGCGGCGTCTGCTCGGCGGGCTTGATGATCATGGTGCAGCCGGCCGCGATCGCCGGGCCGATCTTGCGGGTGCCCATGGCGAGCGGGAAGTTCCACGGCGTGATCAGCAGGACCGGGCCGACCGGGCGCTTCATCACGACGAAGCGGTCCTTGCCGTCGGGGGAGGCCTGGTAGCCGCCCTCGATCCGGACGGCCTCCTCGGCGAACCAGCGGAAGAACTCGGCGGCGTACGCCACCTCGCCGCGCGCCTCCGCGAGCGGCTTGCCCATTTCGAGCGTCATCAGCAGGGCCAGCTCGTCCTGGCGCTGCATGATCAGCTCGAACGCGCGGCGCAGGATCTCGCTGCGCTCGCGCGGCGCGGTGGCCGCCCAGGACTCCTGCGCGGCGCCCGCCGCCTCGGCCGCGGCGCGCGCGTCCTCCGCGCCCGCGTCGGCCACGGTGCGCAGCTCACGGGCGACCGAGGGGTCCTCGACGCCGAAGGTCGCGCCGGAGGCCGCCGGGCGCCAGCTGCCGCCGATGAACAGCCCGTCGGGCACGGACGCGACGACGGTCCGCTCGCGGTCTGTCTGCTGTTCGGTCACTGCGCTCACTTCGACTCCCGTGGTTTGGAAACTCCCGGCCCGGCTCACTCGTGGACAGCCGCGGAATTGCATGCTTGCATGAGTGTAGGTTGTTGACAATCCTACGACGCAGCCCGATGTTGATCTCCGTAGAAGATCCGTGAAATCCGTGGACCACCGCGGTCACCGAGCGAGGAGCCGTCCATGAGTGCCTTGTCCCCCGTCCTCAAGCAGGCCACCCCCGTCCTGGCCGAACGCGGCGAGGGCGTCCGTCTCTACGACGAGTCCGGCCGCGCCCACCTGGACTTCACCGCCGGCATCGGCGTCACGTCCACCGGGCACTGCCACCCGAAGGTCGTGGCCGCCGCGCAGGAGCAGGTCGGCAAGCTCATCCACGGCCAGTACACGACGGTGATGCACAAGCCGCTGCGCACGCTCAGCGAGCGCCTCGGCGAAGTGCTGCCGAACGGACTCGACTCGCTCTTCTTCGTCAACTCTGGCTCCGAGGCCGTCGAGGCCGCGATGCGCCTCGCCAAGCAGGCCACCGGTCGGCCCAACATCGTCGCCTTCCAGGGTGGCTTCCACGGCCGTACGCTCGCCGCCGCGTCGATGACCACATCGGCCACCAAGTTCCGCTCCGGGTACGGCCCGCTGATGTCGGGCGTCGCGCTCGCGCCGTTCCCCAACTGCTTCTACTACGGCTGGGACGAGGAGACCGCGACCAAGTTCGCACTGCGCGAGCTGGACCAGCTGCTCGCCACCGTCACCACGCCCGCCGACACCGCCGCGTTCATCGTGGAGCCGGTCCTCGGCGAGGGCGGCTACGTTCCCGCGAACACGGCCTTCCTGCGCGGCCTGCGCGAGCGCGCGGACCGGCACGGCATCCTGCTGATCATCGACGAGGTGCAGACCGGGTTCGGCCGCACCGGCAAGTTCTGGGGCCACGACCACTTCGACGGCAAGCCCGACATCATCGTCACCGCCAAGGGCCTCGCCAGCGGCTTCCCGCTGTCCGCGATCGCCGCGTCCGAGGAACTGATGTCGCGGGCCTGGCCCGGCTCGCAGGGCGGCACCTACGGCGGCAACGCGGTGTCGTGCGCCGCCGCCATCGCCACCCTCGACGTCATCCAGGAGGAGAAGCTCGTCGAGAACGCCGCAGAGCGCGGAGCGCAGCTCTTCGCCGGCCTGCGCGAGGTCGCCGAGTCCTACCCGGTCGGCGGCCAGGGCGGCATCGGCGACGTCCGCGGCCTCGGCCTGATGGCCGGCATCGAGTTCGTCACCGCGGACGGCGAGCCGGACGGCGCCACCGCCGCCCGCGTGCACGCCGCCGCCTCCGAGCGTGGTCTGCTGCTGCTCACCTGCGGGACGCAGGGCCAGGTCGTCCGGATGATCCCGCCGCTCGTCGTGAACGGCGAGGACATCGACGAGGGCCTGCGGCTGTGGCGCGAGTCGGTCGCGGCGGTCCTCGGCTGACACCTCCGGTGGGAACCGGGGCGGCGTTCCGACGCGGCCCCGGGTGCCGTCGTCGCCCCGGTCCGGCCCCCGCCGCGCCGGGGCGACGTGCTTCCCCGGCGCCGACTGCCGGCGCGTGAGCGACCGGGCGGCCCCCACGTCCCGGCACCTCCCGCATGGCCCGCGATGCCGCAATTCCGCCACCCCACCGCAGCGATCTTGAGACGCTCACCTCCACCGGCACCACCACGCCCGCCCGAAGGAGCCACCATGTCCGCCCCCGTCGCCACGACCGGATCCGCCGCGCCCCGCCCGGACGCGCCCGACCCGGCGACGCTGCAGAAGCTGGAGCGAGCGCTGCGGGAGGCCGTGCCGCACGGCGAGGTCGCCTTCGGGAAGCGGCGGCGCGCCGAGTACGCGCAGGACGCCTCGGTGTACCGGCAGGTGCCCGCGGCGGTCGTGCTGCCCGCCGACACGGACGAGCTGGCCGCCGCGCTCGCCGCCTGCCACGGCCTCGATGTCGCCGTCACCCTGCGCGGCGCGGGCACCTCCATCGCCGGGCAGGCCGTCGGCGACGGCGTCGTCATCGACACCTCCCGCTCCCTGAACCGCATCCTCCACATCGACGCCGAGGCGCACACCGCCCGCGTCGAACCCGGCGTCGTCCTCGACCGCCTCCAGGACGCCTGCAAACCGCACGGCCTGCGCTTCGGCCCCGACCCCTCCACGCACGCCCGCTGCACCATCGGCGGCATGATCGGCAACAACGCCTGCGGCACCCACTCGGTGGCCTGGGGCCGCACCGCCGACAACATCGTCGAACTCGAAGTCCTCACCTACGACGGCGAACGCATCCGCCTCCGCTCCCTCGACGCCGACGAACTCCAGCGCGTCATCGACGAGGGCGGCCGCACCGGCGAGATCCACGCCCGCCTGCGCGACCTGCGCGACCGGCATCTGGCCATGCTCCGCACCGAGTTCGGCCGCTTCCGCCGCCAGGTGTCCGGCTACAGCCTCGAACACCTCCTCCCGGAGAAGGGCTTCGACCTCGCGGCGGCGCTGGTCGGCACCGAAGGCACCTGCGCCGTCGTCGTGTCGGCGACCGTCAAGCTCGTCGACCTCCCGGCCCGCCGCACCCTCGTGGCGCTCGGCTTCGCCGACCTGCCCGCCGCCGGTGACGCCGCACGGCACGTCCTGCGCCACGAACCCATCGCCTGCGAGGGCCTGGGCGGCGACCAGGTCGCGGCACTGCGCCGCAACGTCCCCGACGCCCGCCCCGAGGAGATGCTCCCCGAGGGCGCGGGCTGGCTGCTGTGCGAGTTCGGCCACGCGGACACGACGCCCGACCCGGAGGCCGAACGGGCCCGCGCCGACGCCCTGTTGAAGGACACCGGCGCCGTCGACGTACGCCTGGTGCAGAGCCCCGCCGAACAGGCCGCCCTGTGGCGCATCCGCGAGGACAGCTCGGGCCTCGCCACCCGCGCCCCCGACGGCTCCGAGGCCTGGCCCGGCTGGGAGGACTCCGCCGTCCCCGTCGAACACCTCGGCGACTACCTGCGCGACCTGGCCGCCCTGCTGGAGTCGCACGGCCTGCAGGGCACCCCGTACGGCCACTTCGGCGAGGGCTGCGTGCACATCCGCATCGACTTCGACCACGCGACGGCCGAAGGAGTGCGGATCTTCCGTACGTTCATGAAGGACGCCGCCGAACTCGTCGCCCGGCACGGCGGCACCCTCTCCGGGGAGCACGGCGACGGCCAGGCCCGCGCCGAGTTCCTGCCGCTGGTCTACAGCGAGGAGGCGATGGAGGCGTTCGGCGAGTTCAAGGCGGTCTGGGACCCGGAGAACCGGCTCAACCCCGGCATCCTCGTCCACCCGCGCCCCGCCGACGAACGCCTGCGCATCACCGCGGGCCACCGCCCCACCCTCCAGCTCACCACCACCCTCGCGCTCGCCGAGGACGACGGCGACCTCACCAAGGCGCTGCGCCGCTGCGTCGGAATCGCCAAGTGCCGCACGGCGTCCGGCGGCGTGATGTGTCCGAGCTACCGCGCCACCGGGGACGAGAAGGACTCCACGCGCGGGCGCGCACGCGTGCTCTACGAAATGGTGCAGGGCGACGTCATCACCGACGGCTGGCAGTCCGAGGAGGCCGCCGAGGCCCTCGACCTGTGCCTGTCCTGCAAGGGCTGCAAGAGCGACTGCCCCGTGGGCGTCGACATGGCCTCCTACAAGGCGGAGTTCCTGCACCACCACTACAAGGGCAAGCGCCGCCCCGCCTCCCACTACGCACTCGGCTGGCTGCCCCTGTGGTCCCACCTCGCGGGCCTCGCGCCGGGCCTCGTCAACGCGGTGACTCGCAACAACCAAGCCGCCTCTCTTCTTAAGAAGGCGGGCGGTATCGCCCCGGAACGCCCTGTCCCGCCCTTCGCCGGACGCCGCTTCCGTACGAGCTTCAAGAGGCGCCGGAACGTCCCGGCCCCGGGCAGCCGCGGCAAGGTCCTCCTGTGGCCCGACACCTTCACCGAGTTCATGTCGCCTGAGGTCGGCCGCGCGGCGGTCATCGTCCTCGAACACGCCGGCTTCGAGGTGGTCCTGCCGCCCGACCGCCTGTGCTGCGGCCTGACCTGGCACACCACGGGCCAGCTCGACATGGCCAAGAAGGTGTTGGAACGCACCCTCAAGGCCGTCGACCCGTACCTCCAGGAAGGCATGCCGCTGATCGGCCTGGAGCCCAGCTGCACGTCCCTGTTCCGCACGGACGCCACGGAGCTCTTCCCCGACGACCCGCGCGCGCAGCGCCTCGCCGTCCAGACCATGACCCTCGCCGAACTCCTCGACCAGCGCGCCCCCGACGTCGACTTCGGACACCTCGACGACGTCACCGCCCTGACCCAGACCCACTGCCACCAGCACGCCACACTCGGCAGCAAGGCGGACGACCGGGTCCTCGCCCGCGTCGGTGTGGACAGCGGCCGCCTCGACTCCGGCTGCTGCGGCCTGGCAGGCAACTTCGGCTTCGAGGACGGCCACTACGACGTGTCGGTCGCGGTCGGCGAACAGGCCCTCCTCCCGGCGCTGCGCGAGGCACCCGACGACACGGTGGTCCTCGCGGACGGCTACAGCTGCCGCACCCAGATCACCCAACTCTCCGACCGCCGACCCCGCCACCTCGCGGAACTCCTCAGGGACGCGCTGAGGGGGCGGCGCGGCGACTGACCGCGTTCCGGCCTCGGGAGCTTCCCCCGGAACGCGCGCTCAGCCGCGTTCCGGGGCCTCGGCCCGCTCCGTCGCGCCGAGCTCGCTCGTCGGCACCCGGAACGTCTCCCGCAGCCCCCACGCGCACAGCGCGAGCACGAGCGCCGCCGCCGCGGAGTAGAGCCCGACGCCGATGGGGTCGCCGTCGAAGGCGATCAGGAGCGCGGTCGCCGTCGTCGCGGCCGTTCCGCCGCCCAGCGCCGCGCCCACCTGGTACGTGGCGGAGATCGACGAGTAGCGGGTGGCGGCGGCGAACTGCTCGCCCAGGAACGCCGGGATGCACCCTTGCGGCGCCGCCATCAGCACGTTCACCACCACGTACGCGAGCGTGGCCAGCAGCATCACGTGGCCGTCCACCATCGGGAAGTACGCGAAGAAGAAGGCGCCGTACGCGAGGGTCCCGAGGATCACCACCGGCTTGCGGCCGAACCGGTCGGAGACCAGCGCCATGACCGGCACCGCGACCATGAAGGCGACGGACCCGGCGACCTGGAGCAGCAGCGACTGGGTGTGGCTGTAGCCGCGCTCCTCCGCGTACGTGACGGTGAAGATCGAGCCGATGTAGGCGAGGGTGTTGTAGCCGAAGGCGACGCCGATGGCGAGCAGCATCTGGCGCGGGTGCCGCTTGACGGCGTCCAGGATCGGCACGCGCGGAGCGTGCTCGGTGCGGCGCTCCTCCTGCGGCATCCGGGAGCGGGCCACGACACCGACCAGGACCAGAAGGCCGCCCAGCCAGAACGGCACCCGCCACGCCCAACTCTCCAGCGCCTGCTGGGGGAGCAGGGTCACCAAGGTGAAGACACCGGTCCCGAAGAGGCTGCCGATCCCGATGCCCGCGCTGGTGAAACTGCCCCACAGCCCGCGCCGGTGCTCGGGCGCGTTCTCGATGCCGAACAGGGAGGCCCCGCCCCATTCGCCGCCGGCGGCGAAGCCCTGCACGAGGCGCAGCGCGACGAGCATCACCGGCGCGGCGACGCCGAGGGCGCCGTACGTGGGCAGACAGCCGATGAGGAACGTACTCGCACCCATCACCACAAGGGTGAGGACGAGCATCGCCTTGCGGCCGATCCGGTCGCCGAAGTGCCCGATGACGATGCCGCCGAGCGGACGCGCCACGAAACCGCTGCCGAACGCCGCGAACGCCACAAGGGTGCCCACCGCGGGATCGAAGCTGGGGAAGAACACCTTGGGGAAGACGAGGGCCGCGGCGAGCCCGTAGATGATGAAGTCGTAGAACTCGAGCGCGGTGCCGAAGCCGGAGATGAAGAACGTACGGGTCACGCTCAGGGAGCCGGCCCGCTGTGTCGAGCCTGGTCTGACGGTCTGTGTCATCGCTGATCCTTGGAGGGCGGCGGGGGAGCGGGCGTGGTCAGAAGCGGCTGAAGCCCTGAGCGGCGGCGGTGGCCGGGGTGCCGACCGCGTAGTCGAGCGCGCCGCCCGCGACGTCGAGACCGACGGTGAAGAGGGTGCCCCACTGCTCGTGCGGGGGCTTCGCGGCGTCGGGCCGCATGCACACGACGGCGCCCGCGCCCTCGCTCCCGCACAGTGCGGAGGCCCGATCGGCGGGCGCGAGGCCCGGCAGTGCGTCGCGGACCTTCCGCAGGTGGGCGAGGCGCTCCGCCGTCGACGAGTCGCCGGGGCACACATCCCCGGCCGCGAGTTCCGGGTCGAGGAAGTGGTTGGTGTGCAGCAGCCAGCCGTCATCGCCCGGCCGGACCACGGCGAGGCCGCGCGGCGACAGTTCGAGGCTCGCGGCTCCCTCGGCGGTGACGACGGTGAGCGAGGTGGAGGCGGTCACCCGCGCCGAACCCGCGATCGCCGCGGCTTGGTCGAGGGTGTCGGCTTCGTCGAGGATCCGGCGCGCGACGGCGTGCACGGGGACACCGCCGCCCTCGCCGTCGGCGCGGTGGAACAGGATGTTGAAGTGCACGCCGAGGCCCGCACTGTTCACCCCGATCTTGGCCGGGGCGCCGAACTCGGTGAACAGCTTCACCGTGCGGCCCGCCGCAGGCGTCAGCTCGTGCAACAGGGCGTCGGGAACGAGGAGTTCGTGCCAGTCCCACGTCTGCACGGTCTGCGGGGCCGTGCCCCCGGGCGCGTACACGGCCGTCGAGCACTCGCCCTCGCCGGCGGGCGGGCACAGCGCGAGGATCTCCGTGCGGGCGCCGACGGCGGCCACCTGCCAGCGCTCGACGCCCGCCGCGTCGGCGCAGGCGTCCGACTCCTCGGCGAGCCCCGGAGCCCACTGGCGCAGCGCCTCGTGGCTCCGCTCGGCGAGCTCGCGCACCCGCGTCGCGGGCAGGCCGAGCGCGGCGAAGTGCTCCAGGTACAGCGCGCTCACGCGGCGGACCTCGCCGCCGAACCGGCCACCGAGCAGCGCGCCACGCTCGTGCGGGTCGACCGTGTCGGTGGTCAGGGTGTGCAGATCCACGGGTGTTCCTTCCGGGCCCACGGGGCCATGTGTCGGTGCGGCGCCGATCACGGTAGGAAGGTAAAACGTTTTATACAATGCCTGGTCGGAACGATTGACCAGAGGGGACGGAGGGGCGGCGGCGTGGCGCGCACCCGGGGCATCACCATCAAGGACGTGGCACGCAGGGCCGGTGTGTCGATCACCGCCGTCTCGCACGCCCTCAACGACAAGGGCACGCTCAGCGCCGCGACCCGCGAGCACATCCGCGAGGTCGCCGACGAGATGGGCTACGCGGCGGACGCCCTCGCCCGCGGCATGCGCAGCTCCACGATGGGCGCGGTCGGCCTCGTGCTCCGCTCCCTCGACGCGCTCGGCGACTACAAGCCCGAGGGCGTCGACGTCTTCGAGAAGTTCGTCGGCGCCGCCGCCTCCCAAGCTCTCGCCCGCGGCCTGAGCCTGATGCTGGTGCCCGACCTGACACGGGCACCGGTGCCGCCCCTGACGTTCTCCATGGACGGTTACATCGTCACCAACCCGCACCGCGACGACCCGGTCATCGCCCTGCTCGACAAGCGCGGCATCCCCTACGTCACGTACGGCGGCGCACCTGGACGCCCCGACTTCCCGTACTGGGCGTCAGAGGACGACGCGGCTTCGGCGCGCCTGGTCCTGGACCATCTGGCGGCCAGCGGCGCCCGCAGCGTCGCCCTCGTCCGCGGCACCGACGCCAACGCCTGGAACGACGAGCACCAGCAGGCCTACGCGGCGTGGTGCGCGGACCGGAACACCCCTGCCCGCCTCTACGAACTGGCCGAGCGCGCGGGCGTCGAGGGCGGCGTCGACCTCGCCCGCCGGATCGTGGCCGACGGGCTGCCCGATGCCGTCTTCTGCCTCACGGGCCGGCACGCGGCGGGCGTCCAGGAAGGCCTCATCGCCCAGGGTGTCGAGGTCCCCAGCCGGGTGATGGTGGCCGCCGGCTCCGACTCCGAGCACTCCCGGAACGCCCGCCCCGCGATCTCCGCGCTCGAACTGGACCCGGTCGGCAGCGCGGGCGCGCTCCTGGACATCCTGCAAGCCCTGATCGCGGGCACGGAGCCGGTCGCCCCGCGCATCACGCGGGCGCATCTGAGGGAGCGGGAGTCGACGCGCGGATGACCGGCGTTGTCGATTCGTGTCCGCGACCCGCCGGATACCGATGAGTTCTGCCGCATCCGCCGGTCTATGAGTGTTAGTTGGTACAGAGCCGAACGGCCACGAATGAAGAACCAGGGAGATCCGACATGCGCACGCTGATCAGTACGGCCTTCGTGTCCCTCGACGGAGTCATGGAGGCGCCGGGCGGCGAGCCCGGTTACCGCAACTCCGGCTGGACCTTCAAGGGCGTCGACTTCGTGCCCGAGGCGTTCGAGATCAAGGGCCGGGAACAGACCGAGGCCACCGCGATGCTGTTCGGCCGGGTCAGCTACGAGGCGTTCAGCCCGGTGTGGCCGGGCATGGAGGAGTTCGCCGAGTACAAGCCGATGCCGAAGTACGTCGTGTCCACCACCCTCAAGTCCGGTGACCTGGTGTCGGGTTGGGGCGAGACGACGATCCTGCGCTCGCTCGACGAGGTCGCCGCGCTGAAGGAGACCGAGGGTGGCCCGATCATCATGCACGGCAGTGCCACCCTCAATCAGAACCTGTCGGACGCGGGCCTCATCGACCGCTATCACCTGCTGGTCTTCCCGCTGCTGCTCGGCGCGGGCAAGCGCCTGTTCAGCGCCACCGACAAGGACACACAGCACCTGAAGCTCGTCGAGCACGAGGCGTACGCGAACGGGCTGCAGAAGAACGTCTTCGACGTCGTGCGCTGAGGTCCTGTCGGGGGTGCGCCGACGCCGCCCGCGTACGCGCGCGGCCGAGTCCCTCAGTGCCGGAACCCGTACTCCGCCCACTTCTCCAGCACGGTCCGCCGTACGTCCTCGGGGTACGAGTTCCGGAACGAAGCGGTGATCCCCGGTGCGGCGCCCGCCAGTTGGGAGGGGAGCAGGCAGCTGATGACGGCCTTGCCGCCGCGGCCCGAGCGGGCCTCCTCCGGGGTGAGGTAGGGGACCATCGGGATGCCCGGCGCGTCCGGATAGACGTACTCGCCGGAGCCGGGGTGGTAGCGGGTCGCCATCGCCCACACCAGCTGGTCGATGTCGGTGACGTCGATGTCGTCGGCGACCAGGATCACCTTCGGGACCAGCCACCCGGTGTGCGAGCCGAACAGCACCTCGGCGACGGCGTCGGCCAGTTGGCGCTCGTTCATCCGCGTACCGGCCAGCCGCCCGATGTCGACCGAGACGGCGATCCAGCACGTCGCGGCCTCGTACGAGCACCAGGCCATCGAGACCGGAAGCCCGCTCGAACGCAGCAGGTCCAGGCTGGTCGCCGAGATCATCGTGCCCCAGATGGTGTGGTTCTCCTCCGGCGGCAGACCCGCCACGCACACCGGCAGGATCGGGTCGTCGCGGTGCGTGACGGTCTCCACGTGGAAGACGGGCTGCCGCTTGCTCTCGGCGAACGAATACCCGTGGTACTCGCCCATCGGCCCCTCCGGGGCGGTCTCGTCCGGGCTGATCCAACCCTCCAGGACGATCTCGGAGTTGGCGGGTACGTGCAGATCGTGCAGCTCGGTGCGGACGACGTCGACCGGGCTTCCGGCGAGGGCGCCCACGTACCCGTCCTCGTTCACCTCGGCGGGCAGCGGCATGCCCGCGGCCGCGAGCGCGGCGGGCGGCGCCCCGAGGACCATGGCCCAGGGCGTGGGCTCGCCCCGCTCGCGCCACATCTGGTGGATCATGCCGAGGTGCTGCTGCGGCATGGCGGGCCCGACGAGCGTGCGCGGCCCGTGCAGCATGGTGCGGCTGACGGACCAGCTCGTCCACGTCCCGTCGGGTGTGCGCACCACATGGAAGCCGTACGTACCGAAGTACCGGCCGCCGTCCTCGGCGTGCAGAAGCGGCACGGGGAAGCGGGTGAGGTCGACGTCCTCGCCCGTCAGGACGTTCTCCTTGCAGGGGCCGTCGGCCACGACGCGCGGGGCGAGGGGATCGGCGTGCATCGCGGAGATGAGCCGCTCCAGCAGCTCGCGCGGCGTGGTCTCGCGGGGGAGCCCGAAGTGCGCGGCGAGCCGCCCGTACGCTCCGTCCGCGCGGCCGGTGAGGCCGGCCGGCGCGCCGAGGACGCGATGCCCGGGTGCACCCTCGGTGAGGTTGCTGAACAAGGGGGCGGGGCCGCGCGTCTCGTACACGCGCCGTGTGATGGCGCCGACCTCAAGGGTGGGGCTGACCGGCTGACGGATGTCGACCGCGTCACCCGCCTCGACCAACTCCTCCACGAAGTCACGGAAGTTGAGCGCGCTGCCGCGTTGCGTCATGACAGACCCTTTCCTGCGGGGAGGTTCGCCACGAGTGGCCCTCTCCGAAGACATCACACACAGTTATTACGTACACGTCCTACCTTCCTCACGGTAAAGTACGTGTACGTCCTAATCAAGCGAGAGGTCCCCACCCGATGCCCCGTCCGACGTCCCGCAAGAGCGAGCGCGCCGAGGCCCTCGAGGCCGCACTCGACGGGCTCGGGCCGCTCGCCCGCCAGCTCAACCAGCTGCACACGCGCCTCTGGTACGAGCAGGTCCACCAGGACCTGACCGGCCCGCAGTTCACCGTCCTGAGCCTGCTCGACCTGCACGGCGACCTGGACCAGGGCACGCTCGGCACGCTGGCCCACCTCGACAAGTCGACGGCGGCGCCGCTCCTCGAGCGCCTGCGCCGCAGGGGACTGCTGGACCTCGAGAAGGACGAACGCGACCGCCGCCGCAAACTCGTCCGCCTCACGGAGAGCGGCCGCCACCTGGTGGCCCGCCTGGCGCCCGGTGTCACGGACGTGAGCGACCAGATGCTGGACGTGCTCACGGCGGAGGAACGGGAGGCGTTCCTGCGGATGCTGCGGCGGGTGACGACGCGTCCGGGGGGTCCGTGACGGGGCCTGCGGCGGGACGTGGCGCGTCGGTCCGGAGGGGCCGTGACGGTGCTGCGGCGGGACACGCCGCATCCGGAGGGCCTGTGGCGGTGAGAGGATCGGGGCATGGCGACGACGACCGTGACCGGGGACTTCGACCTGACCATGGACGAGCTGCGGGCGGTCGCCCGGTTCGCCGTGGAGAGTGCCGAGCAGGTGCTCCCCGTGTTCGAGGCGGAGGCACCGGACGATCCGCGGCCCCGCGCGGCCGTCGACGCCGCGTGGGAGTTCGTCAACGGCGCGAAGCGGTCCCGGTTGCAGCGCGTGACCGCGCTCGACGCGCACCGGGCCGCCGCGGAAGCGGCGACGGAAGCCGGGCGCCTCGCCGCGCGCGCCGCCGGTGACGCCGCCTCCGCCGCGTATCTGCACCCGATCGCGAAAGCCACCCAGGTCGGCCACATCCTGCGCGCCGCCGCCTGCGCGGCCCGCGTTGAGGAGTTGGCCGCGGGCGGTGACCCGGAGGCGGGGGAGCGGGCCATCGAACATGCCGGGCGGCGCGCCACCCCACTCCTCGTGGACGTACTGTGCCGATACCCCGCGGCGCCGCGGGGCAAGGCGCGTGTGGCGTACCTGATGAGCACCCTCGACGCGGCCTTGCGCGGTACGCGCCAGGAGTAGCGGCAGGCCGACCGGTGCCGGTGTGGCTCAGCCGCCGAACCGGGGGTCCGTTTCCACGAGCCGGGCGAGGTTCTCCAGGGCCATCCGCGTGCCCGTCTCGTTCTGGTCGGCGGGGACGACGTCGGGGATGCCTTCGTGCAGCATCCGCACGTCGGTGCCGCCGTCGGCGTCGGTGAGCGTGGTGGTCATCGTCATCGTGGTGCGCAGCGCCGGATCGGCGGACTCGAAGGCGAGCACCTCGACCACCTCCTCGTCGGGCGCGAGCCTCGCGAAATGGCCGTGGTACGTGTCGGTGTGCGAGGCCGACTTGCCGCTCCCGGTCGGCGCGTCATAGGTGAGCGAGACGCGGAACCTTCCGCCCTCGCGGGCGTCGAACTCGTGCACGTGGCCGGTCATGCCGGTGGGCACCCGCCAGTGCGCGATGGCGTCCGGGTCGATGAGCGCCCGGTAGACGGCGGCACGGGGTGCGTTGACGTGCCAGGAGAGCTCGGTGGAGTACATCGGCCGAGCGTAGCGCCGGTGACGTCGGCCGGCCCCGGGAGGACGCGGGGTCGCGGCGACACTTCGGCTGGGCCCGAAGCGTTCCGCGCCTAGCGTCGGTGACATGAACCAAGGCGTGAACCGAGGCATGAACCGAGGCGTGAACCGAACCGTGCATGAGATCGCCCGCTACGAGGATGTGCGTGCGGCGCTGGCCGATCCGGACCTGGTGCCGGAGCTGCCCGCGGCTCCCGAGGGGAAGGAGGGCGCGTCCATGGCCTGGCTGCGGGCCTCGGTGCCCCGCTTCGACTCAGGGCCGCGGCACGCGCGCCGCCGCGCGCTCGTGGAGTCCGAGCTGGCCCGCCTCGACGTGGCTCGACTGTGCGCCGCGGCCGCCCGGTGGCCCGAGGCCGAGGACGCGGACCCGCACGTGGTGCGCACCCTCGCCGAGGCCCTGGGCTACCGCGAACCCGGCGCCGTGGCGAAGGCGGTCGGAGCCGTCGCGCCCGCCTACTTCGGCGGCGAGGACCCGGACGCCGACGCGGCGGTGGCACGTCTCGTGGAACTGCTGACCCCGCCGGAGCGCGGGCCGGAGGAGAGCCGCGGCCGGCCGCACACCGACGGCGTCCCGGACCACGCCGAGGTCGCCGCCGCCCGCATCTGCCTCCTCGTCCAGGCCCGTGACGCCACCGCCACCCTGGTGCGGCACGCCGACGCCACCCCCGCCGACGCCCGCCCCGTCGAGTGGCTGCTCCACGAAACGCTGCGCGGCGACCCGCCCGTCCGCGTCCTGCGCCGCGTCGCCGCCCGCGACACCCGCGTCGCCGGTCGGGACATCGCCGCGGGTGACCTCGTCCTCCTGGACGCCACGGCTGCCGCCCCCACGGCCGCCGACGCGCCGCTCGCCTTCGGGGCGCCGCCGCGCGTCTGCCCCGGCCGGGCGCACGCGATGGCGCTGGCCGCGGGCGCCCTCGCGCACCGCCGCCCCACGCGCTTCGCCGACCTGCACCGGGGCGACGCCCCGCTGCTGCTGCCGAACGCCTGGGACCGCGCATCCGCCGCCGCGCTCGCCGCCGCCGGCTTCGAGGCCGTCGGAACCACCAGCCTCGGTGTGGCCGCCGCGGCCGGGCTCCCGGACGGCGCGGGTGTCACCGCCGTTGCCACCCTCGCCCTGGCCCGCGTGCTCGGCCGCACCCCACTCCTGTTCACCGTCGACATGGAGGGCGGTTTCAGCGACGACCCGGTGGAAGTCGCTGACCTCGCCCGCCAGTTGAGTGCCGCGGGCGCTGCGGGGATCAACCTGGAGGACGGGCGCGCGGACGGCGGCCTCACCCCGGTCGACCGGCATGCCGCGAAGATCGTGGCGGTCAAGGCGGCCGTCCCCGACCTGTTCGTCAACGCCCGCACCGACACGTACTGGCTGGGCCACGGCGTCGACCACATCGACCATGAAGACACGGTGCGGCGCCTCGCCGCGTACCAACAAGCGGGCGCTGACGGCCTGTTCGTGCCGGGCCTCACCGCACCCGACCGGATCCGCGCCCTCGCCTCCCGATTCGAGCTGCCCCTCAACATCCTCTACTCACCCACCGGGCCGACCCTCGACGAACTCGCCGCGCTCGGTGTCCGCCGCGTCAGCCTCGGCTCGCTGCTCTACCGCAGGGCGCTCGGCGAGGCCGTGGCCACCGCGCGGGCCGTCCGCGAAGGACGCCGGCCCACCGGCGACACACTCTCGTACGCGCAGGTGCAAGGACTGTAGGTGGCCGTCAGTGGTCCGGCGCGGGGTTCGCGAGCGCCGTCGTCGTGCAGTAGCCGATCGGGCCCGCCGCGTCGTACAACGTGCAGTGGCCGACGGCGATGCCGTCCTCGGCGGTGTGGCCCGTGGCCTCCAGGCCGATCTCGTCGCTGAGCGGGAGCCGGCTCAGGGACAGGGTGTAGTCGGCGTTGATGTAGCGCAGGCCGTCGTCGCCCGCGTGCGCGAGGGGGCTCGCCGTGTCGGCGGCCAGCGCGGCGCGGACCAGCGGCGACAGGGCCTCCCCGCCCACCAGCGGCCGGGCGTCGCGCATCCAGGAGCGCCGCCGCTGATCGCCGCTCCACTCCCGTACGGGCCGCAGCTCCTCGTCGAACCGGAGGAACTGGGTGCGCCCGTGCGGGGCCAGCAGCTCCTGAGCCGGTGGCGCGTCCCACGGGCCGGTCGCCGGAATGTGTCCCGGTGGCGGTGTGGCGGTGCGCAGCAGGACGGCGCTGGCCCGTGCCAGTGGCCTCCCGTCGGTGCCGTGCGCGACGGCGTCGGCGACACGGATGCGCCGCCCGTCGCGGACCCGCTGCGTGGTGACACCGACCGGGGCGAAGGGCGCGGTGCGGAACAGATCGACGGTGAGCCGGGCGAAGTGCAGCCCCTCCTCGGCGTGTTCGCGCTCCAGGGCCCGCGCGAGGAGACCGCCCAGGAGCCGGCCGTGCACCGTTCCGGGGGCCCACCATCCGCGCGCGTGCGACTCGGGCACGAAGGTCTCCGCAGAGCCCGCGGAATCTACCGTGTCCTCGTTCCGCGTGAAGTAGGGCGCCTCGTCCTCGGTCTGTGCCACGTGTGTTCCTTTCAGCGCGTCTTGCGTCTCGCGTCGGTGCGTATGGAGATCGGCCGGCCGTGCGGTCAGTGCGTCGTACCCCGGTGCGTACGGGGGTCGGCGATGCGGAGCGGATCGATGTGCAGCGGGTCCAGCCTGCGGATGAGGGCGAGCGTCGCGTGACAGATCGCGTCCGCGTCCCGCTTGCGCGCACACGTGCCGATCTCCCGGCCCGCCTCGCCGATGACGGAGGTGAGGACGCCGACCACCAGCCGGTCCACGGGTTCGCTGCCCGCTTCGAGCAGTACCGAGTTCTGCCGGATCCACTCGCGGCCGCGCGCCCGGCGCATCAGCTCGAAGCCGGGCGGTCCGTCGCCGTCCATCCACAGCTCGATCAGGTCGCGCCGCCGCCAGCAGCCCTCCAGGAAGCTGCGGGTGCCGACGAGGAACAGCTCCAGCGGATCGCTCTCGCCCGCCGCACGGGCCGCGGCCACCGCCTCCGCCGCCTCGCGCTCGCGGGAGTCCTCGTAGTCCTCCCACAGCGCGACGAACAGCTCCGTCTTCCCGCCGAAGTGGTGGTAGAGACTGCCGACGCTGGACCCGGCCCTGCGCACCACCGCGACGATCGCCGTGTCGGTGAACCCCTGCTCGCAGAAGACCTCGCGGGCGGCGTCGAGCAGGTTCCGGCGGGTCTGCTCCGTGCGGCTCCACTGCCAGGCGTTGTCCTTGGCCGCGATCCGCTCCGCCTTGCGTGTCATCCGGTCGTCACCCCCTGCGCACCCGCCGTGGAACCCGTTCCCGTACCGAACCGAACCGAATTTTAGAATCAGCCAATTCCGAGCGCCAGGAGCCCGGTTGAACTCGTTCCGACCTCTTGACCGACCGCCGGGCCGCGGGCAACTTGAACTCATTCCTAGATTCCCGTTCCAGGATTCCCGGGCTTCCCGTTCAAGGATTGAGGGGACACTTCCATGGTCGACTTCTCGCTGTCCACCGAGGAACGTCAGATCAGGGACACCGTCCGCGCGTTCGTCACCAAGGAGGTGATGCCGCTGGAGCAGGACGTGCTGCGCAATGAACGGGCAGGTCAGCGGGGTGTCGAGCCCGAAGTCGTCGCCGAGCTCCGCGCCAAGGCCCGCAGAGCGGGCTTCTGGGGTGTGAACACCCCGGAGGAATACGGCGGGATGAACCTCGGCGCCGTCATGTCCGCGATCATCGCGATGGAGCTGGGCCGCACCTTCGTCCCGTTCAGCTTCGGCGGCGGCGCCGACAACATCCTCTACGCCTGCGACGAGGAGCAGAAGCGGCAGTACCTGCTGCCCACCATCGAGGGCGAGCGCCGCTCCTGCTTCGCCATCACGGAACCCGGCGCCGGCTCCGACGCCCGCAACATCCGCAGCCGCGCCGTCCGCGACGGCGACGACTGGCTGATCACCGGCGAGAAGACCTTCATCACCGGTGGCAACGAGGCCGACTTCGTGATGGTGTTCGCGGTCACCGACCCGGACAAGGGTGCCGACGGCGGTGTCACCTGCTTCCTCGTCGACCGCGACATGGGCTGGAAGTCCGAACCGATCGAGACCATGGGCGAGTGGGGCCCGGCCTCGCTCGTCTTCGACGAGGTGCGCGTCCCCGCCCGCAATGTCCTCGGCGAGGTCGGCAGGGGCTTCCAGCTAGCCATGCAGTGGATCGGCCAGGGCCGCTACCTCATCCCTGCCCGGGCCATCGGCTCCGCCGAGCGCATGCTCCAGATGGGCGTCGACTACGCCCGCCAGCGGCACTCCATGGGCCGCCCCATCGCCGACTACCAGGCCATCCAGTGGCACATCGCCGACTCCCAGGTGGAGATCGAGTCCGCGAAGTGGCTGACCCTGTACGCGGCCTGGCGCGCCCAGGAGGGCCTCGACGCCCGGCACGCCTCCTCCATCGCCAAGCTCAACGGCGCGGTGATGGCCAACCAGGTCGTCGACCGCGTCCTGCAGATCCACGGCGGCATGGGCTACACCAAGGAACTGCCCATCGAACGCTGGTACCGCGAGCTGCGGCTTCTGCGCATCTTCGAGGGCACCGACGAGATCCAGAAACGCACCATCGCCCGCAACCTCATCAAGGGGCACGTGCGACTCGGCGGGATCGGCGAGTGACCGGGCGGCGCCCGCGCATCCCGCTGTTCCGGGTGCGCGAGCTCGACCAGTACCCGGACTCCCGGCAGCGGATGCGCATCCTGTCGATGGCGGTCCTCGCGGTCCTCATCGCCTCCTACGAGGGCCAGATCGCGCCCGTGGTGCCGCTGCTCCTCGAGGACCTGGACATCTCGCTGACCACCTACGGCGGTGTCTCCGCCCTGGCGCTCGTCGCCGGTGCCATCGCCTCGATGGTCGGCGGGCGGCTCACCGACACGGTGGGCCGGGTGCGGCTCATCGTGCCGCTCCTGATCCTCACCGCGGGCTGCTGCTTCCTCATGACGACCGTCCACTCGGCCGGCCAACTCCTTGCCGTACGGGCCGTGTTGTCGGTCGTCGACGGCATGGCCATGGCGGGCACCGCGCCGCTCGTGCGGGACTTCTCGCCGCGGATGGGCCGCGCCCAGGCGTTCGGCTTCTGGACCTGGGGCCCGGTCGGGGCGAGCTTCCTGGCCGCCGCGGTCGCCAGCCTCACGCTGCCGCTGTTCGACGACTCGTGGCGTTCCCAGTTCGTCATCATGGGCTCGGTGTCCCTCGTGCTCTCACTGGTCATCGCCTTCAACATCGCGGACCTCTCACCCGAACTGCGCGCCCGTATCGTGCAGTCCGAGCGGGAGACCCTCGGCCGCGCCGACCACACCAAGCCGGCCCGCGCCCGCGACCTGTTCGCGCACCGGAACATCTGGGCCCACGTGATCGGCATCGCGTGCTGGCTGGTGCTGTACGTGACGCTGGTCGTGTACGGCCAGACGATGCTCGCGGAGAGCTTCGACCTCGACGCCGCGACGGCCTCGAAGATCATGGCGGCGTTCTGGACGCTGAACATCCTCACGCTCGTCGTCTCCGGGCGGCTCTCCGACCGGCTGCAACTGCGCAAGCCGTTCTGCGTGGGAGGCACGGTGGGCGGTGTGCTGCTCACCGGTTACCTGGCGGGCCTTGTCGGCCGCGATGACGTCTCGCACCTGCACATCGCCGTCACCGGGGCGCTCCTCGGCGGCGTGATGGGCTTCGCCTACGGGCCGTGGATGGCGAACTTCTCGGAGAACGCCGAGGACGTCGACCCGCGCCTGCAGGGCACTGCCTGGGGTGTGTTCACCTTCCTGACCAAGGCGATGGGCGTGGTGGTGCTCCTCGCGGTGCCCCGCGTCGTCGAATCCGCCGGCTGGCGGCCCTGGCTGATCGTCTGCGGGGGCTGCATGGCCGTGTTCGTCCCGGCATCACTGTTCTTCCGCGGCCCGTGGCGCCGAACGAAGGCGGCACCGGCGACGTCCCCGCAGGACACCCCGGCGGCCGCCCCCGCGAGCGACTGACCAGGATCAGCCGCGGGCCACCGCGATCGCCCCGGCGAGCCGCTCCCCGGCCTCGTACACCATGTACGGCACCCCGCTCTGGGTGCCGAACGAGGGAGCGGCCGCCCGGCCGTTCTCCGGGGCCGCGGACCCCGAGTCGTAGAAGACGCCGAGGTGCTTGCGGAGCGAGAAGTCGGCGCCGACCTCCGTGATCATGAGGTCGCCGCCGCTCTCCTTGTCCTTGTTGTAGACGACGAAGGCGGAGCCGCCGCGCGTCAGCAGGTGCGGGCCGCCCACATTGACGGCATTGACGTCCGAGTGCCGCACGAGCGGGGTCTGGTCGAACGTCCAGCCGCGGCCGTCGGCGGACCAACCCCAGCAGATGTCACGGTGGTTGGTCGTGTTGTTCAGCATGAACAGCATCACGTAGTGGGCGCCGCGCGCCGGGAGTTCGTGCGCGAAGACGCGGGCATACGAGGTCTCGGTGGTGCCCGCCGGCATCATCGACGTCGACAGGACCACCTTGTCGTACGTGAAGTGGATGCCGTCCTTCGAGCGGGCGAGCCGCGTCGTGGTGTTCTCGCCATGGAAGTAGAGCCAGAACTCCCTGTGCTGCGGCATCCACATCACGTGCGGCGAGGACACATGGCTGACGGAGTAGTGCGGCGACCAGTCGTTCGACACGATCGGGTTGTCCGGGTACTCGGTGAACGGGCCCTCCAGCGAGTCCCCGTACGCGAGGCAGATGCCGCCGGGCGCGTCGTGCGGGGCGTAGTAGAGGTAGTAACGGCCCAGCGGCGAGGCCAATTTGTCGTACACGCCGCGTACGGTCGGGAAGATGATCTCGCCCGTCGGGTTGTACGTGAGGTCGGCGGGGGAGAGCAGCGTGCGGACGTAGGTGTAGTCGGGGAATCCGCCCGGAGCGGCCGAGGCCGGGATGGCCGGGAGCCCGCCCAGGGCCATGGCGGGGCCCGTGACGGCGGCGGCGCGCAGGAACGTACGACGTTGCATGGTCAGCTCCTCAAGTGTGTGGATGTCAGAGGTAGGTCGCGGCCGTCACGCACAGTCCGCCGAGCGCCACCGCCCACACGTAGGGCAGCGTGCGCACCATCACCTGCTGCGGCGAGACACCCGCGTACTGGGCGCTCCACACCGTCTGGGTGCTGGTCGGGTCGGCGACGCCGAAGACCTGGTTGTACGAGGTGGTCATGCCGAGCACGGCGACGGCCGGGTAGACGCCCGTGGCGATGAGCACGCCCGCGATGCCGGCGCCGAGGCCGAACACATTGAGCGGCCCGCGGTACAGGCACAGCGGCACGAGCAGGGTGAACACGATGACGAACAGCACCGCGTTCTGCGGGCTGACGGCCTTCACCAGCGGCTCCAGCGCGTCGACCGCGCCGGGCAGGTTCACCGCGGCGAGCAGGATGCCGATGGCCACGAACAGGGTGATCGGCGGGGCGGCCACCTCGAACCCGCCGTACAGGGTGCGCAGCAGGCGGCGGTTCATCTCGCGCGGCCGTGTCGTCGTCACCAGCGCGTACAGCACACCCGCCAACAGCGAGGGAATGATGGCCAGTTCGAAGCCGAGGGCCAGGACCAGTGGAACGACCGGTGTCAGCAGCGCGTACCAAGGGGCGTCGCCCAGCGGCTTGCGCGCGCGGGCCCGCGGCCGGTCCTGCACCGAGCGCAGCGACCACGTGTGCTCCACACCCCGCCGCCGCGACTCGATGAGTACGTACGCGAGGGCCGCCACCAGGGCGAACGGGAACAGCTTCACCATGAAGCCGCGCACCGTCGGGATCGGCAGGTCGAGGGCGGTGGAGAAGAACTGCCACACCGGCAGCTCGAACGGGATGCCCACGGCGATGCCCATCAGGATCGTCCCGGCGGCCGTCACCTTCGGGACGCCCACCGCGATCATCGCCGGGATGCCGATGAGCCCGGCGAGCATCGCCGCGGGCGCGGACCCGGTCACCGTGCCCACCAGTGCTGACACGGCGAGCACACCGAGCGCCACGAACACCGGCCGGTCACCGCCGAATTCGACGATCTTGCGGACCAGGGTGCCCGCGATGCCGGTCTCCTCCAGGAGCTTGCCGAGCCACGAGCCGAGCAGGATCGCGATCATCGTCGAGGCGAGCGCCGGGGCGCCTTCCTGGAGGACGGTGTCCAGAACGCTGTCCTTCCCGGTCAGCGGGGCGCCCGCGAGGAAGGCGATCACCACGGCGAGCAGCACGAGCGCGAACGCGGTGGGGAGCTTGCGGCTCAGCATGGCGGCCACTCCGGCCGCCATGACGAGCAGGATGACGACACCCATGTCACTTCTCGCTTCTGTCGGGGTGTACGGCTCTGTAGGGGTGTACGGCCCTGTCGGGAGGTGTTACGGCGACAGCCAGGGCCTCCGTGAGCAGCAGGGGACTGCGGCCCAGGCCGCAGGCGACGCGGGCGTAGGCGTGTGCGGCCAGCTCGTCGGCGCCCGCTACATGTGCGTACACGCGCCGCCGGCCGAGCCGCAGCGCCGTGTGGCCGAGCGCCCGTTTGAACTCGGCGCGCACGCGCGCGTGGTGGAGATGTTCGTGGGCCCGTTCGTGGGCGAGCGCCGCCGCCCGCACCGAGCCCTCGGGGAACCAGGCGCGCCAGCCCCGCTCGTCGACGATTCGTTCGGCGTGCTCGATGGTGTCGACGTACAGCTCGATCTGCGCGGGCCGCGACCGGTAACGGGCCAGTAGCCCCTCGGCGAGCCCGCCGTCCTGGTGCTCGACGATCCGCGCGCTCATCGCGGCGGGCGACAGGCGTGCCCCGAACTCCTCCGCGGCGAGCGCCCATTGACGCAGCAGGAGCGGATCCCGTCCCTCGTGCGTCGGAGTGCCCGCGAGCAGCCGTACCGCCAGATCCAGGTCGTGGTCCCGGTCGGCGTCGCCGCCGCTCATGCGCGGGACTCCACGACCGCCACCACCGGCTCGTCGGCCGCACGCGACCGCAACTCGCTGCGCGCCAGAGCAAGGAGCGCCTCCGGTTCGAGCACCCCCGACAGATCGGCGATCCGGCCGCCGACGAGCAGCCGCACCGCGGGCGCCCGTGTCCCGCCGTCGCCGTACGAGGTGGCGTCGCGCACCAGCGCCGCGAGCGTCTCGCCGGCCGCGCCCACGGTCGTCGTCTCCACCCGGGCGTCCGGCGCCCCGAGCCGCACGACTCCGTCGGCGTCGACGACCCGCACCGGCCGCCGCGCGGACCGAAGGCGGCGCTTCACCTCCGTGCCGTACACGGTGTACGCGTCGGTGCCCGCCAGCACGTCGACCTGCGCCTGCTGGGTCTTGAGGCTGGTGGCGGCCGCCTTCAGCCGCTCCGTGTCGTCGGCCCGGTGTGCCCGGTCCTGCGTGCGCAGTTCCGTGGCTCCGGTGGCGACGGCCCGCACGGTGCTCGTCTGCGGGTCGACCGTCACCTCGACCTCGACACCGTCGGCCGCCGCGCCCTGTGCGACCACCGCCCGCTCGGCCTCGGCGCGCACGGCGAGGATCTGCTCCTGTGTGGCACCCGGCACGATCCGCTCGACCTGCTCGCGGACCAGCGCGAGGGCCACGCCGATCGGGCTGATCACCTCGTTGTGCCGGGCGATGCGCCCCTCCATGTCGCAGGTCGCCGCGAGGTGCGGGGTGATGGACGCGGCGCCGCCGCCCCCGCCGACCAGGACGGCGGTGTCGCGGTCGAGCCGGTAGTCCTTGACCAGCGCGTCCACGACCGCCCGCACCCGCGCGGTCCCCGCGTCGAGCACGGCACGCGCCGCGCCCGCCACATCGGTGCCGAGCCGGGCTGCCAGCGGGGCGAGCGCGGCCCGTGCCACCTCCTGATCGCAGCGCGCGAAGTCACCTTCGGGCACCCGCCCGAGCGCGTTCGCGGCACAGGTCATCGTGAGCGCGAACCGGCCGCCCGCCGCGTCGAGCACCACATGGTCGTCCGGATCGCCGGCCATCGGTGCCACCGTGTCGAGCCGCGCGTCCCGCAACTCGTCGAGCGTCGCGAAACACGCGTACGGCAGGCCCGCGATGTGCGCGCTGCGCGGCCCGACACCCGTCACCTTCCCGTCCCCGAGCCGCACCATCGAGCCACCACCGACCCCGACCGTGCGCACATCGAGCGCGTTGAGATACGAGGTCTTGCCGAGGATCGTCGCGTGCCGCACCGCGACCTTGCCGCGCCGCACCACACTGATGTCCGTCGACGTGCCGCCCGTCTCCAGGAACACGCCCTCACTGATCCGCTCCTGCATCAGCGCGCCCGCTACCCCGGCCGCAGGACCCGACAGGACCGTGAGCAGCGGCCTGCGGCGCATCTCGGCGAGCGACATGACACCGCCGTCGCAGCGCATCACCATCAGCGGCGCGGTCACCCCCGCCTTCGTGATCGAGGAGTCGACGAGCTCCGCGGTCGCCAGCATCCGCGGCAGGATCGCCGCATTCACCACCGCCGTACGCGTCCGCTTGTGCAGCCCGTACAGCGACGTGATCTCGTGCGCCGCCGCCACCGGCAGACCGGAAGGCCGCGCCGCGTCGAGCACGGCCTGCTCCCCGTCGGGCCGGTCGACCCCGAACGGCTCGGTGGCGACGACGACTTCGGCGCCCTCCTCCAGTACACGGGTCACCGCCGCCCGCACCGCGTCGGCGTCGAACGGGTCGGGGACGTGCGCGTACGCGAGCGGCAGCTTCTTGCCGGGTGTGAGGTCCAGCTTGCCGAGCGCGGCGAGCCGCCGGGTGAGCACCGCGCCCGCGCCCGCGCCGATGCCGAGGAGCCCGACCGTCGCCACATCGCCCTCCAGGAGCGCGTTCGTGGCCTGCGTGGTGCCGTGTGCCAGGAAGGTGACATCGGCGGGGGTGCGGTCGACCTGCGCGAGCAACCGGTCGAGGGCCTGGACGATGCCGTGCGCGACCCCGTCCTCATGATGGTGGCTCGTGGGCACCTTCACCTGGCCCACCAGGTCGAGCGTCGCGGCGTCGACGGCCACGGCGTCCGTGAACGTGCCGCCCACGTCGATCCCGACGCGTATCCGTGTGCTCATGTCGTACGCACCTCCTTGTGCGTTGTCCGGTGGAGCGCTGGATGGTGGGTGTCAGTAGCCGCGCACATCGGGCCAGTGCCGCTGCACGCCCGCCCGGTCGAGCAGCCGACCGAACTCGTCGAACCGCTTGTCCTCCGCCTGCACCTGATGCGGCGTGACGTCCTCGGCCAGACAGTGCGCGGCCAGCGCGCCCGCGACCTCGCCGATGTTCCACTCCACCGGGTGCAGCCGGTAACAGCCGTTGGTGATGTGAGTGGTGCCGATGTTCTTGCCGGCCGGCAGCAGATTGCGCACCCGCCGGGGCACCAGTGCGCCCAGCGGGATCTCGAAGGGCACCGAGCCGACGTCGATGTAGTTGTCACCGCCCGTCGAGGGGTGCAGGTCGATGCGGTAGCCGCCGACACCCACCGAGTCCCGGTAGCGCGTCCTGCCGTACGGGCCGACGACGTCGATGGAGACGTCCTGCTCCACGACCGTCGTCACCGCCTTGATGCGCCGGGACTCGCGCACGTACGGCGCCTTCGCCAGGCCGTCCGCGGTGCCGGTCACGTCGGGGCGGATGCGCAGCCCCGGGAAGCCGGTGCCGCCGTCGGCGCGCGGGGCCTCCGTCTGCAGCCAGTACAGGACGGACAGCGACAACTGCCGTGCCTCGCGCAGCGCTTCGGCCTCCTGCCCGATGTACGGCTTCAACCAGTAGTCGTTGAGTGGCCAGTTGACGAGCGTGATGTCCGAGTCGAATGCGCCCGGCTGGTGCAGCTTGCGGGCGAGGATCCGGCGAAAGCCCCACAGCTCCTTGTCTCCGGCGTCGGCGCTCTGGTCGGCGCTCACGGCGAGCGGGTCCAGTTCCGGGTTCGGCACGAAGGTGCGGGGGACCGCCTCCAGGCTGCGCGGGTCGGGAGCCTCGAAGCCGAGCAGCGGCCCCGGCCAGAAGTCCGGCCGGTACGAGCGCCAGAAGTCGTAGTCCTCGGGCCGCTCGATGGTGTGGTCCTCGCCCTCGTGGTGCGAGAGCGCGAAACACACCGTGATGCCCTGCTGGTTCTCCGGCTGCGCCTCGGCGGGCGCGTGCGGTTCGCCGAACTCCGCCTGCGATTCCGCCCCGTTGGCGTGCTCGACATCCGCCAGGGCGAGGAGCTCGCCGGTCTCGGTGGCGTCGATGACATACGGAGGGGTGAACCCGCGGACGACGCCGGTGCGCAGATCCCGCACGGACACCGCGGTGATGACATCGTTGTCGGACTCGGCGGACACCGCCTTGTGCTCCGTCAGAACGGTCAGTAGCCCGCTCGCCCGGTGCGGCGCGAGCATCCCCTCCAGAACGGCGAGCGCGATCCGCGGCTCGTGACACAGCTTGCTGACCCGGCCCGCGCCCGGATTGAACTCCGGCAGCGCGAGCGCCTCGCCGCGCAGCGGATACCACTGCCGGTAGTACGCGCGGATGCCCTCCCGCAGCGCCCGGTAGGAGGCCGTCGTGCCGAACTGCTCCACCCACGGGTGCTCGTCCGGCGGCACGGCCTGCGAGGTGAGCTGGCCGCCGATCCAGTCGGTCTCCTCGGTGAGCACGACACGGCGCCCCGCGCGGCAGGCGGCAAGCGCCGCGGCGACACCGCCGAGGCCGCCGCCGACGATGAGGATCTCCGGTTCGGGAAACACATGACTCCTTCGGTACGTGTGCGCTGTGCGGGTCTGGTGTGCGTGTCTGCTGTACGGGCCTGCTGTACGGGTCTGTTGTCGGGGCCTTCTGCAGGGGCCTTCTGTGCGTCTACGGGGTGGGTGCCGGTCCGGCCGTCCGCCCGGCCCGGAACTCGCAGGCCACCAACGGTTCGTCCGTCTCCTCGCCGGCCACCTGCGCGGACAGCAGCCGCACCGCCGCCGCGCCCAACTCGTGCCGTGGCACGTCGAACCCGGTCGGGACGGGACCCGTGGCCAGCTCCGGAGGCGGGCTGCCGAGCAGCGCGAGGGAGACATCACCCGGACACGAGAGCCCGGCCCCCGCCACCGCTTCCTTCAGCGCCTGCCACGCCGCCCCGGTGTCCGTCTCCTCCGCCACGAACGCGGTGACACCGTCCGCGACCAGTTCCCCGACCCGCTCGGCCGTCACCTCGGACGCCGGATCGGCGCACCGCAGCACGGCGTCGGGTCCGCTGGCGAGCCCCGCCCCGTCGAGCCCGTCGAGGAAGCCCTGCTGCCGGTCCGTCGAGGCGGGCGCGTCGTCGTCCTCGCGCACGAGCACGATGCGGCGATGCCCCAACCCGGCGAGGTGTGCCACCACGTCACGGCTCGCGCTCACGTAGTCGGCGCCCACCCACGCGAGCCCCTCCAACTCCTCCCGGCGCCCGAGGTGTACGACCGGGAACCCGTCGGCGACGAGCCGCTTCAGCTCGGCGCGCGGCACATGCCGGCCGAGGAAGAGGCACCCGTCGGCGAGCCGCACACGGCTGAGCGCGTCCGGACCGCCACCGCTGGACGCGGTGAACAGGACCAGGTCGTAGCCGCGCGCGGCGGCCTCCTGCTCCACACCCACCAGGAACGGGTAGTACGAGTGCTGCACATCCGTCGGGAACGTCGACGTGAAGCTGAAGACACCGAGCAGGTTGTTGCGGGCGGCCGCCAGACGGCGGGCGGCCGGGTCGGGAACGTAGCCGAGGCTGCGCGCCGCGTCGAGGACCCGCTGCCGTGTCTCCTCGGAGATCGTCGCGCCCTTGCCGTCGCGGCGGGCGTTCAGGACCAGCGAGACGGTCGCCTGCGAGACACCGGCGAGCCGCGCCACCTCGGACTGCCGGGGACGGGACTTCCGGCCCGCCGGAGCGGGGGCACGCCCCGGCTTCGCCCGCTTCCTGGGTTGCTCCACGCCTGGCGCTCCTCAAGGTGTCCGTGGTTGGTAATGCGTATTAGCTAATGCGCATTAACGGGTACTGTGCGGGCGCTGCCCGAGCGGGGTCAAGGGGTTGTGCGGAGATTTCCGATGTTCAACGGGGGGAGTGGGCAGGCCCGTTGAGCCCACCTCGAGCCCGTCTCGCGCGCCTCGGGTACGCCGACGAACCCGGCCGCACGCGGGCGACCGGGTTCCTCAAGTGGCGGCGATCCGCAGGTCAGCGCACGGAAAGCCGCACCAGGCGGGCATCCGTCGCCCGTTCGCCCACCACCTTGAAGGCGACGTAGCGGGCCGTGGCCGAGCTGAGTGGCAGGGTCCGGTCCGGGCGCTTGCCGTCGAGGCGGCCCGCGACCCGGTAGTCGATCCCGTCGGCGCTGAGTTCCACCTCGGCGGTGGGTGCACCGCCGGCCGTCCACTCGGCCTCCACGCCGCGCAGCGCGACCTCTTCGCCGAGGTCGACGACCAGGCGCCCACCCGGCCCCGGACGCCACGAGGTGCCGCGGTCGCCGTCCACCGCCGCTGCCGGGTCGGACATGCCGTCGGGCAGTGGGCTCGTCGGGAAGACGGTCCGGCCGAGCGCCCGGTCGTCCAGCGGGAAGGCGGTGGCGCCGGGGAGGTGCAGCGTCGTCTCCCGCGCACGGGACACCGTGGCCACGGCGTTGCGGCCCTGCGCCTCGACCCGGACCCGGCACGCGGCGCCGGAGAGGCGGAGGGTGGCGCCGTCGACGACGCGGACGCGCAGACCGGCGGGAAGCGTGTCGCCGGGCAGTGGAGCCAGCGTGAATCGGGGAGCGAGCAGCACGGCCTCCGCCGCGTCGAGGTCCGCCCGGAAGGTGACACCGTCGGCGGTGACACTCTGGTCACCCTGGAAGACCGTGCGACGGCCACCCGGCTGCGGGACCTCGACCGTGGTGGTGACTCGGTCGCCCGACAGATTGAACAGGCTCAAGTGGCCATCGGTGAACGCCACTTGAACCTCGCCGGACCTGGCCGTGGCGGACGGCATGCGGGCCATCGCGCGCAAGGCGCTCGCTGAGGAGTCCGCGAAGCCCTCGACCACGACGGGTGCCGCAGGGCCGTCCGCCGCCATGATGGTGTCTCCGTACACCGCGATCGGGTGCCGGCCCCCGCGGACGACGAGACCTGCCCGGCCGTCGATGTCGAGCCAGCCGCCCCGGCTGCTCACGTCCGGCTTCGGCCAGGTGGTGAGGTCCTCCCAGGTCTCGCCGTCCGTCGACCCCTGGACGCGGTAGGCGCGGCCCGCTGCGGCCTCCCAGCGCAGTGTCACCCGGTCGATGTCGTGCGTCGCACCGAGGTCCACCGCGAGCCAGCTGTCGGCGCGTGGACGGTCAGCCCTGGAGACGGCCCACCGGGTCGTCGCATCACCGTCGACGGCCAGGCCCGGGCCCCTGCCCGTCGCGCTCGACGAGGCGGTCGCCGTCCCGCCGCGCGCGAGATCCGTCCCGTCGGCTCCGTCGCGCACCTCCAGGGCGAACAACGAGTACCCGTACGTCGGGTCGGGCCGCACCCCGAGCATCCGGACGTGCCGCACCGCCGTGCGCGGGACGTCGACCGTGTCGACGCGCGCCGTCGAACCCGAGCCGTCCTGGGCCCGCACGGAGGCGCTGCCCTCCTCGAAGCGGTACGTGCGCGATCCGTCGAGGCCCGCCATGCCCGGCATCGTGAGGTTGTGGATCTCCAGGTGGCCCTCGCCGGCGCCGGTCCCGCTCGTCGCGTAGACGACCGAGCCCGTCGGCAGCGTCGCGAACCCCGCGTAGCCGCCCTCGAGTTGAAGGACGCTCGCGCTGCCGTCGAAACCGTCACGCACGGACTCGTAGAGCCGCACCGTGCGACGGGACACCTTGCCCTTGGCCGAGGGCAGGAACATCGGGGTGGCGCCGCTCAGCTTGAACAGCCAGTCGTCGTGCGCCGGCTGCCAGGCGAACTTCACGAAACCGGACTTGCTGACGGCGCCCGCCCACGCGGCCCGCGTCTGGTGCGAGACGAGACCGGGCCCGGCGCCGAAGTCCGTGACCCCGGACGCGTGGGCGAACAGCTCCTCCTGCGTGTACGGGCGGACCGGGTCACGTCCCTCCTCCGCCGCCCACACGTGCAGCAGATAGCTGATGGCCAGCTCGGCGCGCGCCTCCGGCTCGTACTTCGGCTCCCCGGAGAACTTGGCGAGGTGGTGCTCCGGCGGATACTTCTGGTACGCCTCGAGCCGCTCGGCCAGCGCCTGTTCGGCGCGCGCGGCGGCCCGGTCGCCCACGACCTGCGCGAAGAACGCGAGCGGGATGACGTCCCGGCCGTACAGGTGCTCGCGGTCGTTGACCATCGGCATCAACGGCTCACCGGCGTCGCTCATGACACCGAGGAGCGTGCGCCACAACGGTTCGGCGTTCGGCTGCTTCGTCAGCACCTCGGGCAGGGGGCGCCCCGCCGCCAGGAAGTGTGCGGCGTTCCGCCCGGAGGTGCGCCACAACTCCTCCTGGTAGTGCGGGCCGAAGGAGCCGTGGTTCTCGACGATGAACGTGTCGTACAGGTTCCGCGCGGTGTTCCGCGAGACACGCACACCGTCGACGAGCGCCGGGTTGGCCAGGTCGGCGGGCGGCAGTCCGGCCTCGTTGCGCGACCACGTGCCGTAGCCGGACGCCCAGTCGGCGTGGCGCGGGTCGTCGGGGGCCCAGGCCAGGGCGGGCGCGAGGGTCTGCGCGTACAGGCCCATCTCCTCCAGCTTGGTGTCACCGACGTGGCCGCCCTTGAGGCCGTTCGGTGTCCAGTCGCCCGAGTCGGGGTCGTCGCCCGTCCCCAAGGACGTGGTGTACGCGGCCTGTTCGCGCGTGATGGTGTCGATCCCGTCGCGCGTCGTGCCGTCGAGGTCGTCCCACAGGAGGCGCGCGGCGAGCACGAAGTACGACTGGAAGGTGGTGTCGAAGAACAGCTTGCGGCCCCACTCGGTGCCGCCCGTCAGCCGGTTCGACGCGGCGAAGTGCCGGATGGTGGTGAGGGTGCGCGACTTGAGGGTGTCGCGGTCGATGCCGGCCCGGTCGGCGTCGTACGTGCCCTGCGTCAGCAGGACCGCGTTGCCGAGGACGACGGCGAAACCGAAGTCCTTCGCCGTGTAGTGGCCGAGCGCGGCGTCCCACTGGGTCTCGGACCAGCGGGTGTGGTCGAGCAGCACCCGGTGGTAGGTGGCCGCGATCTCGTCCGGCGGAGCGGTCGAACGGCCCGCGGCCCGCGCCGGGTTCGTCCCGGTGAGCGCCGGGAGGGCGGCCATGGCGCCGGTGAGGCCGACGGCCTGCAGGAATCTGCGGCGATGGAGCGGCGGGAGGTGGTGCGGCATGAGCAGGACCTCTTTCGCGAAACACCAGACAACGTTGTCAGATGGGAGGGGGTCAGTATTCGATTTCGGGTTCGCCGGAGTCAACGGTCGTGCGGGGAGGGTGCGACGGCCGGTGTGTCCCCGCGTCGGTACGTCGTGCGCGGGCACACACCGGCCGTTGCCGGGGTCAGCCGCGGGTCCTGGTGAGGATCGCGCGCAATTCGGGAACGGGCAGCTTCGGTGTGCGGTCTGCCGTGAGCAGGCCGTTGACCTCCTGCTCGGTGTCGGTGAACTGGGTGTAGCAGAACCCGGCGAGCCCCGAGCTCACGGCGGCCCCCACCAGGGACGAAAGACGCTCGGCGAAGTCCTCGTCGGTGGCGACGGTGTCGTAGCCGAACCACTCGGCGCCCTCGGCCGGTTCGAAGGTGGCACCGCCGAACTCACTGAGGACCACCGGCTGCCCCTCGTGCCGCACCCCGTCCAGCGTGAGACGCCGGACGCCCGGCCATCGCTCGGTCAACTCGCCCTGGCGCAGCGACGCGTGACCGTAGCGCTCGCGCAGCACATCGGCGCGCTGCGTGTAGTCGTGCACGCCCCACATGTCGGCGGCGGAGATCTCCCAGCCGTCGTTCGAGACGGCGGGCCGCGAGGGGTCGAGGGCCTTCGTCAGGTGGTACAGGGCGTCCATGAAGTGGCGCTGCTCGGGCACCAGCGCCGGATGGGGCACGGACCAGGATTCGTTGAGGGGGACCCACGCGACGATCGAGGGGTGGCTCAGGTCGCGCGCGATCGCCTCGGTCCACTCGGCGACCACCCGCTCGACGGTGGTCGCGCCGAACGCGTACGCCGACGGCATCTCGCCCCACAGCACGAGGCCGAGCCGGTCCGCCCAGTACAGGAAGCGCGGGTCCTCGATCTTCTGGTGGAGGCGCAGCCCGTTGAGGCCGATCTCCTTGGCCAGTTCGGCCTCCCGGCGCAGCTCGTCCGCCGACGCCGCGAGGTGCGAGCCCGGCCAGTACCCCTGCTGGAGTGCGAGCCGCAGGAAGTACGGCTTGTGGTTGAGGAGGAACAGGCCGTCGTCCCAGCCGATGTCACGCAGCCCCAGGTACGAGGAGACACGGTCGACGGCCGTACCGTCCTGCGCGTCCGCCACCTCGACGGCCGCGTCCACGAGGTGCGGCCGCTCCGGGCTCCACAGCACACCGTCCAGGTCCTGGCCGTTGCGCAGCGCGGGCATCGCTACGTCGAACGTCGTCTCCTGCCCCTCGGCGAGGATCCGCTGGTCGGCGAGGACACGCTCGCCGAGCGCGAGACGCACCGACACCCGCACGGGCGAGGCGGGCCACCGGCTCAGGCGCACCCGGCACCGTACGCGGGCGTTCGCGACGTCGGGGGTCCAGTGCAGCGTCGTCACATGCAGCTCGGGCACCTCCTCCAGCCACACGGGCTGCCAGATTCCCGAGGTGCGGTGGTACCAGATGATGTGCGGGTCACGGTGCCAGTCCTGCTTTCCGCGCGGCTGCGTGACATCGAGCGGCTGGTCCTCCGTGCGGACCACGACGACGTGCTCGCCGTCGCCGTCGAGGACGTCGGTGACATCGCAGGAGAAGCCGGTGTGACCGCCCTCGTGGCGGCCGACGAGGCGGCCGTCCACCCAGACCTCCGCGCGGTGGTCGACCGCGCCGAAGTGCAGCAGCAGGCGGCGGCCCGCGGCGGGCCGGGTCACGTCGATCGTGCGGCGGTACCAGAGCACGGGGTGGAAGGCGGGGTCGCGCACCCCCGACGCCTCGGACTCGGGCGGGTAGGGCACGGTCACCACGTCGGTGTACGGCGCGGTGACGCCGGGATCCATCCAGCGCTCCGAACGGCCGCGGTCGGCATCGTCCCGTGCGAACCCCCATGGGCCGCAGAGGTCGTGCCAGTCGGGGTCCCGGACGAGCTGCGGCCGAGGGTGACCTGCGACGTCGAGGTGGGTGTGAGACAAGGAGAACTCCGGTGGTGTGGTGCGTTGTTCGGGGGACACGGGGCGAGGCGTCAGGGCGTGGGGGAGCGGAGGTCGACGGCTGTCGCGGCGAACGCCAGCGGTCCCGGCAGCAGAGGGACGAGCATCGGCATCGCCCACGCGAGGAGCACGGCCAGGACCACGGCGCCCGCGAGGAGCAGGCTGCCGCGCGGATCGGCGAGCGAGCGGACGAGCCCCTCCCGCGCGGACAGCCGATGCGGCTCCTCCAGGGCCGTGGCCCGCAGCCCCACGACCGCGGCACCCAGACCGAGCAGCAGAAGTACGGGGGCCAGGACCCGCGCTCCCGGTAGTCCGCTGCCGAGCAGTCGGCTGTCGAGGAACAGGAGCAGGGCGACCAGCGGCGGCACGAGCCCGGCCACGAGGGAGCGCCCGCCGAGGCGTGCGCGCAGCTCACCCGCGTATCCGCGGACACTGATCTGGACTCCGCTGCGCGCCGTGCCCCGCAGCGTCGCCGACGCCGCCGAGAAGGCGGCCGGCGCCGTGACGACCGGCAGGCAGGCCACGCTGGTCAGCAGGCCGACGAGCAGCATGTCCGCGAAGAGCGAGAAGCCGCCGCCGAACACCTCACCGGGCTCCCGGCGTCGCCGTCCCGCGCCGCGCGGCGCGAGGGGTGTGTGGGTCATGGTGTCTCAGCCCTTCAGCCCGGAGGTCGCCATGCCCTGCACGAGATAGCGCTGGAAGACGAAGAAGAACAGCACGATCGGCAGCACGGAGATCACCGACATGGCGAACATCGGCCCGTACGCGGAGGTGCTGCCCTGGTCGACGAAACTGCGCAGGGCCAGGGTGATCGTCGACTTCTCCGGCGAGAACAGATAGATCATCTGCGTGAAGAAGTCGTTCCACGTCCAGATGAACGTGAAGATGGCCGTGGTGATCAGCGCCGGACGGCTGAGCGGCAGCGTGATCGCCCAGTAGGTTCGGAACGGGCCGCAGCCGTCGATCCGCGCCGACTCCTCCAGCTCCCGCGGAAGGCCCCGCATGAACTGCACGATGAGGAACACGAAGAACGCCTCGGTGGCGAGGAACTTCGGCAGGATCAGCGGCCAGAACGTGTCCGTGAGGCCGAGCCGGTTGAAGATGATGTATTGCGGGATCAGTACGACGTGGTGCGGCAGCATCAGCGTCGCCACCATGAAGCCGAACATCGGCCTGCTCATCCGGAACCGCAGCCGCGCGAACGCGTACGCGGCCAGTGAGCAGGACAGCACATTGCCGAGGACGGAACCCCCGGCGATGAGCAGGGAGTTGCCGAGCAGCCGGCTCACCGGGATGCCCGACACCCCTTCGAGGGCGGTCGTGTAGTTGCCCCACTCCAGGCGGCTCGGCCACAGGTCGAGGCTGGCGATGACCTCGTCGGCCGGCTTCAGCGACGTGGCGAGCAGCCAGGCCAGCGGGTACAGCAGCACCAGCAGGCACACGGAGGCGATGGTGTGCGGCACCCACCGCTTCGCGGCGATGTTCATTTGCCCTCCTCGTCCGCGTAGAAGACCCAGGACCGGGACGTCCGGAAGAGGATCAGGGTGACCACGCCGATCGCGATCAGCAGCAGCCAGGCCATCGCCGAGGCGTAGCCCATGTGCGAGGCCGTGAAGCCGCGCTCGTACAGGTACAGCGTGTAGAACAGCGTCGAGTCCGCGGGGCCGCCCTCGCCGCCGCTGACGGCGAACGCGGGCGTGAACACCTGGAAGGAGTTGATGACTTCGAGGACCAGGTTGAAGAAGACGACCGGGGACAGCATCGGGACGGTCACCGACACGAACTGCCGCCAGCGGCCCGCCCCGTCCAGCGCCGCCGCCTCGTACAGATCGGGCGAGATCTGCTGCAGCCCCGCCAGGAAGATCACCATGGGCGCGCCGAACTGCCACACCGTCAGCAGCACGATCACGTACACCGACAGATCGGCGTTGCCGACCCAGCCGCCCGTGTGGATGCCGATCGAGCCGAGGGCGCGGGAGACGGTCCCGCCGTCGTTGAACAGCGCCCGCCACACCAGGGCGATGGACATGCTCGCCCCGAGCAGCGACGGGGCGTAGAACGCCGAGCGGTAGAAGGCCCGGCCCCGGCCGAGGTTCTTCAGGAGCATGGCCACACCGAGGGCGAGCCCCAGCTTCAGCGGGACGGCCACGACGACGTACAGCATCGTGGTGCCGACCGAGCGCCAGTAGCGTGGGTCGTCGGTGAGCATGTCGGCGTAGTTGCGCAGGCCGATCCACTTCGGCGCGTCGAAGAGGTTGTAGTCCGTGAACGACAGATACAGCGACACAGCCATGGGTACGAGCGTCAGCACGGCCGCGCCGATCATCCACGGCGTCAGGAACACATAGGCGGGCCACTGCTTCTCGCGCACCCGGCGGACCCGGCCGCCGGAGGCCGGCCCCTCGGAGTCGTGGTGTGCGGGGGCGGGCGCCTTGGTGGTGAGTGCGCTCATGACCTCAGCTCCTTGTTGGCCGCGTCGATGAGTTCGCGCGCCGCCTGCCGGGGCGTGGCCCTGCCGTAGATCATGCGCTGGTGCACGCGGGTGAACGTGGGCTGGATCGCCAGGTCGGCGGGCGGCGGGGCGGTCGGCGGAGCGTCGAGGCCGTACTTCTCCATCGTCTGCGCGTACCGGAAGATCTCCAGCTCGGTGCCCTCGAGCGTCCTGCCGACGCGGGCCGCGATCGTCCGGTTCGGCGGGGTGGACCGGGAGAACCCGAGAATGTCTCCCGCGCGTGTGTCATTGAGCAGGAAGTCCACCAGCTGGGCGGCCTCCTTGGGGTGTGCGGAGTGCGCGCCGATGCCGAGGAGCATGCTCGGTTTGAAGTACGCGCCCTGCCTGCCGTCGGTCGTGGGCACGGGCGCGTAGTGCACCTGCTCGCCGAGCAGGTCGACATAGCCGGGGAAGGGCGCGTCCCACGTGAAGTCGGACGCGGCGAGACGGCGGCCCATCGGGGACATCTCGGTGTTCGTCGCCTGCACGGTGTCACGGGGTTCGGCGATGGCGCCGTCCCTGCGGAGGCGGTCGTAGAGCGTCCAGAACTCGGTGAGGTCGTCCTCCGTGAAGGCGAGTTCGGTCTGGCTCTTGTAGAGCTTGCCGCCGCGACCGCGCAGCCAGTCCTCGAAGATGTCCTCGTTGCCGCCGCCGTCGTTGGCGCCGCGCAATGGCCGCCCGTCGGGGGACTTCAGGCCGAGCGCGGTGACCTTCCTGTTGGTGTCGGCCCACTCCTGCCAGGTCCAGTCGGGGCGGGGCGTGCCGATCCCGGCCTGCTTGAAGATCTTCGAGTCGTAGGCGAAACCCGTGATGCCACGGCCCATCGGAAGGGCGAACTGGCCGCCGCGGTACGTGCCGGTGCGCAGGAAGGTGTGGTCCATGTCGGACGTGTCGATGGTGCCGCGTTCGATGGCATCGTCCAGTGACATCAGCGCGTCACCGCCGGCGTACTGGGACACCTGCCGGTAGTCGAGCTGCACCACGTCGGGGACGCCGCCGCCCGCGGCCTGCGTCGCCAACTTCTGCAGATAGGCGCCGAATTCGCCGTTGGACGTGCGGACGGTGACGCCGGGGTGCTCCTTCTCGAAGAGGCGTACCGCCTTCTCGGTGCGCGCGGCGCGGTCGTCATTGCCCCACCAGGAGAACGTGAGGGTGACACCGCGCGATGTGCCGCCGCTCGCGGTGGAACAGCCGGACAGCGTGCCGGTCAGCGCGGCGCCGACCCCGGCGGCCGCGGTGGTCAGGACGGCCCGGCGGCTGGGGTGGGGGCGCGGGCCGCTTCGGGACTCGGGCATGAGGGACCTCTCGGTGAGGCAGGCGTGTGGGGCACCGTGGGCGGCGCGCAGCGGTCGCGGCGCGCTTCGACGACGGCAGATTCCAACGTTGTAACCAGTGGGTGTCATCGCGGTCAACCCTCTGGCGCAGATGAACTCGGACCGGCCCCAGGGCTGTGAACGGCGGGCGCCACATGCATAATCGGAGAGAACCAGGTGAGGGGAGTCGAGCGGTGGCAGCAGTGACGCTCAAGGACGTCGCCGAGCGGGCGGGGGTGTCGATCAAAACGGTTTCCAACGTTGTACGGGACGCGCCACGGGTGTCGGACAGCACACGGACCCGCGTGATGCGTGCCGTACAGGAACTCGGATACCGGCCCAACCCCTCGGCCCGTCGGCTGCGGACCGGACGCAGCGGCCTGATCGCCCTCGCCGTCCCCGACCTCGCGACGCCCTATTTCGCGGAACTCGCCCACCACGTACGCATGGAGGCCGCGGCCCTCGGCTTCACCGTCCTCATCGAGGAGACCCTCGGTGACACCAAGGAGGAACTCCGCCTCGCGACCGGCGTCGGCGCGTCCCTCCTGGACGGTGTGATCCTCTCGCCGCTGCATGTCTCACCGGACGAACTGGCGCCCGTCACCGACCAGTTCCCCCTCGTTCTGCTCGGCGAGCGCAGCTACGAGGGCGACCGGGTGGTGGCGGACCACGTCCTCATCGACAACGTGGCGGCCGCCCGCGAGGCCACCGCACACCTGGCGGGCCTCGGCCGCACCCGCATCGCCGCGATCGGCGTCGACAAGGCCGGCTCCGCGACCAGCCGCCAACGCCTGGAGGGCTTCCAGCAGGCGCTGCACGACGCGGGCCTGACCTACGACCCGCGCCTCGCGCCCCAGATCAAGGACTTCGACCGCCGCAACGGCCTCCTGGCGATGCGCACTCTGACCGAACTCCCCGAGGAGCAGCGCCCGGACGCCGTCTTCTGCTTCAGCGACCTGCTGGCCGTCGGCGCCCGGCGCGCCCTGCACGAGGCGGGCCTGAGCATCCCCGACGACGTGGCCCTGGCCGGTGTCGACGGTTCGGAGGAGGCCCGCTACGGCACTCCTTCGCTGACCTCAGTGGTCCCGGACAAGTCGGCGATCGCCGCACTGGCGGTGAAGTGTCTGGCCGACCGGGTCCGCGCGCAGGAGCCCCCGCCGTTCGAGGTGCATGTGGCGCCGCACTGGCTGGAGGTGCGGGAGTCCAGCGGCGGCGAGCGGGAGCCGCTGGACCCCTGAGCGGCTGCCCCCGCCGGTGGTTCAGCCCTCGAAGGACGCCGCCAGAATCTCCTGCACCCGCGCCCCGTTCGACGCGATGTGATGCCGCGCCTCCCATTGCGCACGCTCCGCGTCGCCCGCGCGGATCGCCGCCATCAGCGGTTCGTGCTCGCCGAGCAGCCTGCGCGGGTTCTCGTTCTCGCGTTCGTGGGCGGACAACGCCATGAGGTAGAAGCGCAGTTCACGGGTGAGCCCGGCGTAGAACGCGTCGAGACGCGCGTTGCCGAGCGTCGCCACGATCGCCCCGTGGAAGGCCAGGTCGGCGGCCACGATGTCGGCGCGCCGCAGTGAGGCCGTGACCGTGACGAGGTGTTCGTACGCCGCCTCCACGGACGCCAGTTGAGCCGCGCCGAGGGGCGCCGCGAGGGCTGCCGCCTCCAGATGTTCGCGCGCCGTGTAGAGCTCGTCGACGCTGCGCGGCGTGGGGGAGATGACCACCGCCCCGCGATTGGCCTGGAACCGGATCAGGCCGCCGTGCTCGAGGAGCCGGACGGCCTCGCGCACCGTGTTGCGGGCGATGCCGAGCTCGGCGGCGATGGCGCTCTCGCGCAGCCGCTCGCCCGGCCGGAACGACCCGGCGAGGATCCGCTCCGACAGCCCGTCGGCGATCTGCTGCGCGGTCGTGGTCCGCTGGGCCACCAGCCCCTCAAGTGCCGTCATGGGCGTCATCGTAGCCATCCCGCGACCTCTGGTGCCGAACAGTAGAACTGTTCTACAGTTGCGCACTGCTTCGGCCGATCACGGCCCGTCGCCTGCGTGACCCACTGAACCGATGCGGCAGGAGGGCCCTCAACAGTGCGGACAACTCGCGAGAACGACAGGATCGATCCGGGCAGGGGTGACGGCACGGTCCCGGAGCAGCGACCGCCCTCCGACGCGCCCCGCACCCTCAGGCAGCGCCACGTCCGGATGATCGCCCTCGGCGGCATCGTCGGCGCCAGCCTCTTCGTCGGCAGCGGCGCCGTCATCCACACCGTAGGACCAGCCAGCATCCTGTCCTACGCGCTCGGCGGCGTCCTGGTCATCCTTGTCATGCGGATGCTCGGCGAGATGGCGACGGCCGCACCGACCCTCGGCTCGTTCATGGAGTACGCGAGGACCTCGCTCGGCGGCTGGGCCGGATACACCATCGGCTGGCTGTACTGGTACTTCTGGGTCGGCGTCGTCGCCTTCGAGGCGGTCGCGGGCGCCAAGCTGCTGATGCTGTGGATACCCGGCGTACCTCAGTGGCTCCTCTCGCTCGTCCTGATGACACTGCTGACGGCCACGAACCTGGTGTCGACCCGCTCGTTCGGCGAGACCGAGTTCTGGCTGGCCTCCATCAAGGTCGTCACCATCGTCGTGTTCCTCGTCGCGGGCACCCTCTTCGTCCTCGGACTGTGGCCGGACGCGACGCTGTCCGTGGGCAATGTCGCCCTCGACGGCTTCGCCCCGCACGGCCTCTCGGCCATCCTGCACGGCGTCGTCCTCGTGATCTTCTCCTACGTCGGCACCGAGATCGTTACCATCGCCGCCGCCGAGTCCGACGACCCGGTGAAGTCCGTCGTGAAGGCGACCTCGTCCACGGTGTGGCGGGTCATCATCTTCTACGTCGGGTCCGTCACCCTGCTGGTGATGATGACGCCGTGGGACCGGATCCCGGTCGAGACCAGCCCGTACGCGGCCGCCTTCGGCAAGATGGGCGTCCCCGCCGCGACGACCGTCATCAACGTCGTGGTCCTCACCTCCGTCCTCTCCGTCCTCAACTCCGGTCTCTACACGGCCTCGCGGATGCTCTTCGCCCTCCAGCGCAACCAGTGGGCACCCCGCTGGGTCGCCCACCGCAGCCGCAAGGGCACCCCCTGGAAGGCCATCCTGGCCTGCACGTCCGTCGGATACGTGGCCGTCGCCATGAGCTATGTCGCCCCGGACACCATCTTCAACTTCATCATCAACTCGGCGGGCGCCGTCGGCCTGTTCGTCTACGCGATCATCGCCGGCTCGCAGCTGCGCATGCGGCGACAGCTGGAACGCGAGGCCCCGGAACGGCTCAAGCTGCGCATGTGGGCCTACCCGTACCTGAGTTGGGCCACTCTCGCCGCCATCATCGTCGTCCTGAGCTCGATGCTCCTGGTCCCCGACGCACGCTCGCAGCTCTACCTCAGCGTCCTGAGCCTGGCCGCGATCCTCGTCACCTACGTGCTCGTACGGTCCCGGCGACACGCCGGCACCACACACTGACACCCCCACCCCTTACGGAGAACCCCATGGCCCAGGAGAACCCGCCCGTCCTGTCGGGGCCCGCCCTGTGGAGCGCGCAGGCCCACCTCCCGTCCGTCCTCGGCCGCCAGCTGACCATCGAACGCGCCGAAGGCAGCTACCTGTACGCCACGGACGGCCGCCGCCTCTTCGACGGCACCGCCGGACTGTGGCACGCCAACGTCGGTCATTCGCGCCCTGAACTCGCCGACGCCGCCCACGACCAGATGAGGCGCCTGGAGACGTACCACGTCTTCGGCCGCTACCTGAACGACCGCGCGGTGGCCCTCGGCGAACGCCTCGCCGGCCTGTCACCCATCGACGACCCCAAAGTCATCCTGGGCAGTGGTGGCAGCGACGCCATCGACGTCGCCTGCAAGCTCGCCCGCAGGCACTGGCAGCAGGCGGGCCGCGCGGACAAGACCGTGATCCTCAGCCGCGAGTACGCCTACCACGGCCTGCACGCCTACGGCACGAGCATCGCGGGCCTCGAATTCAACCGGACCGGCTACGGCACCGAGTCCCTGGTCCCGGAGACCGCGCGCGTCTCCACGGACGACATCGACGCGGTCGAACGCACCGTACGGGAGATCGGACCGGAACACATCGCGGCGATCGTCGCCGAACCCGTCCAGGGCACCGGCGGTGTCATCCCGCCCGCGCCCGGCTACCTCGAAGGCCTGCAACGCATCTGCCGCGAACACGACATCCTGCTGATCATCGACGAGGTGATCACCGGATTCGGGCGCACGGGCCACATGTTCGCGACCCAGCGCTACGGCCTGACACCCGACCTGATCACCTTCGCCAAGGGCGTCACCTCCGGCTACGCCCCGCTCGGCGGAGTCCTCGTCGCCCCGCACATCTGGCAGCCGTTCTACCGGGACGCCGACGACACACCCGTGTTCCGGCACGGCCTCACCTACTCCGGACACGCCACCTCCTGCGCCGTGGCCCTGCGCAACCTCGACATCCTCGACGAGGAGAAGCTGGTGCCCCGGGTCGCCGACCTCGAGCAGGTACTCGCCGACGAGCTGCGGGTCCTGAACACCCGGGAGTCCGTCGTCGAGACACGGGTCGCGGGGCTGCTCGGCGGTGTTGCCCTCGTCGACGACATCAGCGCGGAGGCGGTCACCGACGAACTCGTCGAGCACGGCTACGTCACCCGCCCGCTGCGCGGCAACACCGTGCAGATCAGCCCGCCGTTCATCACCACCGACGAGGAACTGCGCGGGCTCGTCGCCGCCATCGGCACGGTCCTCGCGACACACGAAGGCCGGTGACGCGATGCCGACAGCGAACGAGCAGCCCTCCGGTGGCCTGGTCGAGTCCCGCTCGATCGACGTGGTGCCCGACGAGGAACGCCACGGCACCGCCTTCAGCCAGTTCACCCTGTGGGTGGGCGCGAACCTCCAGATCACGGCCGTCGTCACCGGCGCGCTGGCGGTCGTCCTCGGTGCGACCGCGTTCTGGGCGGTCATCGGGCTCCTCGTCGGGAACCTGCTCGGCGGCGCGGTAATGGCCCTGCACTCGGCGCAGGGCCCCCGCCTCGGCCTCCCGCAAATGATCTCCTCGCGGGCCCAGTTCGGGGTCCGCGGCGCCGTGGTCCCCCTGGTCCTGGCCGTCTTCATGTTCATCGGCTGCACCGCGAGCGGCACCGTCCTCGCGGGCGAGGCGGTCGGCGAACTCACCCACCTGGGCCCCGTCGCGGGCATCCTCATCTTCACGGCCGTCACCGCCGTGGCCGCCGCCGTCGGCTACCGCCTCATCCACTTCCTGGGCCGCCTCGCCGGAATCGTGTGCGGCGTCGCGTTCGTCTACCTCGGCGTACGCCTCCTGCAACACGACGACATGGGCACGGTCCTCGCTGACCACAGTTTCGCCCTCCCGGCGTTCCTGCTCGCGGTGTCGCTCTCGGCGTCCTGGCAGCTCTCCTTCGGCCCGTACGTCGCCGACTACTCGCGCTACCTTCCGCGGTCGACCTCGGCCCGCGCCACGTTCGGCTGGACGCTGGCCGGGACCGCGCTCGGCGCCCAATGGTCGATGGCCTTTGGCGCCCTCGCCGCAGCGGCCGCGGGGGAGGCCTTTGTCGGCCATGAGGTGACGTACGTGGTGTCACTCGGCGGCGCGGGCCTGATGGCGGCGGCGCTCTACTTCGTCATCGCCCTCGGCAAACTGACCGTCACCGTCCTCAACACGTACGGCGCGTTCATGTCGACCGTGACGAGTGTGACCGGGATGCGGCGGCGGGGCGCGGTGCCCTACCGGCTCTCGCCGCGCGGGCGGGTCGGCTACATCTCCGCGATCATCGTGGTGGGCGCCGTCCTCGCCCTGGCGGGGCGCGGGAACTTCCTCAACACGTTCTCGACGTTCCTTCTGATCGTGCTGGCCTTCTTCACCCCGTGGAGCGCGGTGAACCTCGCCGACTACTACCTCGTCGCGAAGGAGCGCTACGACATCCCGGCCCTCAACGACCCCGACGGCCGCTACGGTTCCTGGCGGGCCCCCGCCCTGGTGTCGTACGCAGTGGGCCTCGTCGTGCAACTCCCGTTCATGGCGACGGACCTGTTCACCGGCCCCTTCGTCGCCCCGCTCGGCGGCGCCGACATCTCATGGATCGTGGGCCTGACACTGCCGGGAGCCCTGTACTGGTTCCTGGCCCGCCGCGAACGGCACCGGGTCCCGGACCGGATGATCTATCCGGAGGAGGTGGTGCCGGCGCCGGCCTCCCGTGGAGCGACGGAGGTGCCTGCTTAGCCCGGATCTGGTTGAACCGCCCCGGCGGCAAGCGCGACCGCGTCCACCGCCAGCGCGCCGTCCGGAGCGACCCGGACCGGGTTGAGCTCGACCTCGGTGATGTCGTCGCGGGAGGCGATCACCTCGGACACGGTGACGACGATGTCCACGAGGGCCTCTACGTCGACCGGGCGGCCACCGCGCCAGCCGTGCAGCAGCGGCGCCATCCGCAGGCCGCGCACCATGGTGTGTGCGGTGGCCCGGGAACAGGGCGCGAGTTCGAGGGCCAGGTCGCGGGAGAGTTCGGCGCGGACGCCGCCCGCGCCGACCACCACGACCGGGCCGAACGATGCGTCCCGCCGGGCGGCGACGAGCACCTCCACGGCGTCCGCGCGCCGGTCCATCTCCTCGACCACGTAGCGGTGCGGGCCGAGGCGCTCGACCATGTCGAGGTACGCGGCCCGCAGCGCGCCCGGGTCCCAGAGCCCGGTCGCCACACCCCCGTGCTCGGTCTTGTGCTCCAGCCAGTCCGCCTTGAGCACGACGGGCGCCGAGAGGGCGGCCGCCGCGGCCACCGGGTCACGGGTGCCCGGCCCTATCTCCGCTGCCCGGGGGAACGGCACACCTGCCTCGCCCAGCAGCCGGCGGGCGGCCAGGTATCCCGTGCCGACGGGAGGGCCGACCGGCGCCGGGCGTGGCGATGTGCGGCGAGGCCGTCGTGTCAGGCGGTGCGCCGTCGCCACAGCCCGCAGCGCCCGCTCGACGTCGGTGAACGTCGGCACCCCGGAGGCCTCCAACTCCCGCAACACAGCGGTGTGTTCGGCCATCGAGTGCACCACGACGGGCAGCGCCCGGTCCGCGGCGAGGCGGCCGAGCGCACGCGCCGCGGCGGACTCAGCAGACGCCTGCGCGGGGATGTCCCGCCCGTAGCTGCCGAAGTACCCGCTGAGCACGACCGTGTCGGCGACGGACGCGTCCGCCAGGCACGCGGGCACCGAGGCGTACGTCGACAGGTCCCGCTCACCCGCGCCGTCGAGGTCGACGGGGTTCGCCCGCCCGGCGCCCGGCGGCAGATGGCGCGCGAGGTCCCTCCGTACGGCGGGCGGGAACTCCGTGACCTCCAGGCCGAGCCGCGCGGCGGTGTCCGCGGCGACGGCGCCCTGCCCGCCGCTGTCTGCCACGATCGCCACACGCGGCCCGCGGACGGGGGCTGCCCGGAGCACCAGGTGCGCGGTGTCGACGAGGTGGGCCGGTGTGTCGACGCGGACGGCGCCGACCGCGCGGCAGGCCGCGTCCACCACGTCGAGCGAGGAGGTCATGGCGCCGGTGTGCGAACGTGCGGCCTGGCGCGCCGCGGAGCTGGCGCCGACGGTGAGCAGCAGCACCGGTTTGCCCGCCTCGCGCAGCGCGGCGAGGGCTTCGAGGAGCGGCCCGCCGTCGCCGTAGCTCTCCAGGTAGAGGGCGACGGCGCGCGTGGTGTCGTGGTCGACGAGATCGGCGAGCACCTCGGCGGCGCCGACATCGAGCTGGCTGCCCACGGACACGAAGCGCGAGACACCGACGCCGGCCGCCGCGGCCAACTGGGCGATCTCCAGGCCGACCTGGCCGCTCTGCGAGACGACCGCAAGCGAGCCCGCGGTGAACCGGCCCCAGGCCAGCTCCAGTTCGGCCGACGCGTCGTACAGGCCCAGGCAGTTCGGGCCCACCAGACGGGAGCCGCCGGCCCTGACGGTCCGGGCGAGCGCGGCGGGGTCCTCGACGCCGGAGGTGACGGCGAGCAGCCCCGCGGCCCCGAGGCCGACCGCGTGCTCCACACCGGCGGTGAGTGCGGCCGCGGGCACGGCGAAGGCGACCAGGTCGGGGACCTCGGGCAGGGCGTCGAGAGAGGGGTGGCTCGGCTGCCCGAGGACCCTCCCGCCGCGCGCGTTGACGAGATGCACCCGGCGCCGGTGCCGCCCGGCGAGGGCACCGCGCGCGAGCCAGTGGCCCCACTTGGCGGGATTGTCGGTGGCGCCGACCACGGCGACGGAACGCGGGGCGCGGAACACATCGAGCGTCCGACGGGGCGTCATGATGCCGCGAGTGCGCGGGAGATGATGAGCCGCTGGATGTCGGACGTGCCTTCCTCGATCTCCTCCAGCTTGGCGTCCCGCAGCCACTTCTCGGCGAGGAACTCCTGCGAGTAGCCGTTGCCGCCCAGCGTCTGCACGGCGGCCCATGTCGCGAACATGGCGTTCTCCGATCCGACCAGCTTCGCCGTTGCCGCCTCGGAGGTCACCTTGAGGCCCCGGTCGTGCAGGCGCGCCGCGCGCATCGTCAGCAGGTGTGCGGTGTCCGCGCGGGTGGCCATGTCGGCGAGGCGGAAGGCCACCGACTGATGCTCGATGATCGGCACCCCGAACTGCACCCGCTCGCGCGCGTAGTGCACGGCCAGGTCGAGCGCCGCCCGGCACAAGCCCGTGCAGGACGCGCCGATCAGGATCCGGGAGGCGTCGAAGGTCCGCATCAGGCCCGAGAATCCCTGCCCCTCCTCGCCGAGCCGGTCGGCGACCGGGACCCGTACACCGTCGAGGAACACCTCCGCGTTGACGATGGCGCGCTGCCCCATCTTGCGCATCGGCCGACCGACGGAGAGCCCCGGTGTGTCCCGGTCGACGACGAACGCCGTGACACCACGGGAACGCAACTGCGGGTCGACCGTCGCGAACACCACGAACCGGCTCGCGTAGGGCGCGTTGGAGATCCACGTCTTCTGCCCGCTGAGCACGTAGTGGTCGCCCTCGCGCACGGCACGTGTGCGGATGCCTGCCGCGTCCGAACCGTGGTCGGGCTCCGTGACGGCGAGCGCGGTCAGCGGCGGGGCGGAGGCGGTGAGCGGGCGCAGCCACCGCTCCTTCTGCGCGTCGGTGCCGAGGGCGAGGACCGGGTCCGCGAAGAAGCCGTTGGACGTCAGCAGATTGCCGATGCCGATGTCACCGTGGCACAGCTCCTCCTGAACGAGCGCCTGGGTGGCCAGATCGGTGACACCGCCACCGCCGTACTCGGCCGGGATCATGAAGTCCGTGAGGCCCGCCGCCGCGGCCTTCTTCCACAGGTCGAGCGGCGACTCGACGGCGGCGTCGTCGACCGCGCGGGCCCGCGGCCGGATCTCCGTGGCGGCGAAGTCACGGGCCAGGCGGACGAACTCCCGCTGTTCTTCAGTCAGTTCCGAGGGGTCGGGCACGGGGAGGGGCACGGCGGACTCCTGTGTCGACGGTCGGTCAGTCGGTTAGTCGGTCGGTGGACGGACGGTGGACGGTGGCGCGGCAGACCGCCGTGTCACCGTGGGACGGCCTCCTGTGGGGGAGTGGTGGGTACCTCCTCGCCCCCGCGGGCCGAGCGGTCGAAGAACTCCGGGGCCACACGTGCCTGGACGAGCATCAGCAGCCAGCCCAGCAGCAGCATGCCGACACCGATGAGGAAGACACCACCGATGTGCCAGTGCGGCGCGAACGGCAGCGTCCAGGAGGTGTAACTGTTCGCCGGGTCCCAGTCGTTGCGCAGGCTCCACAGCCCGGCGGCCAGCAGCACCAGGCCGCCGATCGCGGGCAGTACGACCCGCAGCCACAGATCCCCTGCACTGCGCCGCCACTGGTCCCGGTACGCCCAGGCCGAGGTCAGCCCGGTGAGGCCGTAGTAGAAAGCGATCATCAATCCGCAGGATGACACCGCGTCGCCGATCACCTGGCCGTCGCTGAGGAAGTTCATCACGATGTAGCAGACCGCGCCCGCGAGCCCCGTGGCGATGGTGCCGTACTGCGGGATCGCGTACCGCGGATGCACCTTCCCGAGGGCCCGCGGGGCGGCGCCGCGCCGCCCCATCGCCAGCATCGTGCGCCCCAGCGTGAGGACGGTCGTCTCGGTCGAGGCCGCCGCCGACGACAGCACCATCAGGACCAGCAGATGCCACAGGAGGGACCCGAGCCCGCTGTCACCGAAGACGGCGCGGCCGATGGCCGAGAACACGTCGCCGAAGTTGTCGGGATTGCCGAGGCCGATCCCCGTCGTACCGATGCCGGCGAACGCCAGCGTCGCGACGGTCGCCACCAGATAGAGCCCGAGGAGTGTCAGCGTGGACCAGGCGGCCGCCCTGCCGGGTGTGCGGTGCCGGTCGGTGGTCTCCTCGTTGACGGTGAGCGCCGTCTCCCACCCCCAGTAGATGAACAGCATCAGCACAAGGCCGCTGACGAAGGCGCTCGGCGACGGGATCTCGAAGGGGTTCAGCCACGACAGTTGAGGATGATGTGCTCCAGGGCCGGCGCTCCCGCTGTAGACACGCACCAGCGCGACCACGGAGAGCATGGCCAGCATCCCGAACTCCAAGAACAGCAGGGCGCGTTGCACGGCCGCCGCCACCTCGATGCCGCGATAGCAGACGGCGCTCATCAGGCCGATCCAGCCGAGCCCCACGAGCAGCACCCACGGGCTCGACGGATCCGCGCCGATGCCCTCGGCGCCGCAGAGGATGAACACGTACTGGCCCGCGACCTGCGCCAGGCTGGCGAGGACCAGGACGAACGAGGCGATGATGGCCCAGCCGCCCATGAAGCCGACGCGCGGGCCGAGCACCCGGCTCGCCCAGGTGAAGATCGTGCCGCAGTCCGGCTCCTGACGGTTGAGCGCCCCGTAGCCGAAGGACACGAACAGGATCGGGACGAAGGCCAGCACGACGATCGACGGCGCCTGGAAGCCGACGAACGCCACGATGAACGCGAGCGTCGCCGCGAGGCTGTACGCGGGGGCGGCCGACGCGACCGACAGGATCAGACTCGTCGTCATGCCGAGCGCGTTGGCGCGCAGACCCTGTCGGGGCGCGTCACTGGAAGGTTCTTCGGCGGTGGTGCGTGGGATGTCCGGCACGGTCGAACTCCCTGTCCGGGGTAGGAGGATCGCAATACTGATGCGAGGCTCAATGATGCGCTCGACGCCGGGCGTGTCAAGGGTTCCGGACAGCTTCGACCGCAACATTGACTCACTGATCAGTCTTGCGACATGCTCTCGTGTCATGTGGGAACAGACCGAAATGAACCTGGTCGAGACCGAGGTCGTCATCGTCGGCGGCGGCTACGCCGGGCTCGCCGCGGCCCTCCGACTCCACGACCACGGCACCGACTTCGCCGTCGTCGAGGCGTCCGACCGGGTCGGCGGCCGGGTCCTCACCGAGTCCCGCGCCAGTGGCCCGCGCATCGACCACGGCGGGCAGTGGATCGGTCCCACCCAGACCCGGCTGCACGCCCTCGCCACCCGCTTCGGCTGCGCCACCTTCCCGACCTGGGAGACCGGCAAGCACATCGAGGTGTGGCAGGACGGCAGCACCGTCCCCTACCTAGGGGCGGCGCCCGCCGACGGTCCCGGCATCGCCGCGTACACACACATCACCGAGGCCCTCGACACCCTCGCCAGGGCCGTGAACACCACCGAACCCTGGCGCACCCCCGGCTTCGCCGAATGGGACGCCCAGACCGCGCAGTCCTACTTCCGCGCACACACCGACGACCCGGACGCGCTGCGCCGCCTCGCGCTCGCCGTCCAAGGTGTGTGGTGCGCGGAGCCGTACGAGATCTCGCTGTTCCACGTGCTCTTCTACGTCGCCGCGGCCGGTGGCTGGGAGCAGCTCATGGAGACGGGCGGCTGCGCCCAGGACAGCCGGTTCGTCACCGGCGCCGCGGCACCGGCCCGCGCGGTCGCCGGACTGCTCGGCGACCGGATCCGCCTCTCCTCCCCGGTCCGCAGGATCGAGCACGACGCCGACGGCGTACGCGTCCACACCGCCGACACCGTGTACGAGGCCCGCCGCGCGGTCGTCGCCCTCCCGCCGCCCGCGGTCCGCGCCGTCTCCTTCGCCCCAACTCTCCCGGTGAGCAGGGAGGGCTGGCTCTCGCACAGCCCGATGGGCCGCGTCGCCAAGGTCCACGCGGTGTACGACACTCCGTTCTGGCGCGCGGCGGGCCTGTCCGGCATCGCCACGCTGTACGACGACGGGCCGCTCGGCGTCGTCTTCGACAACTCGCCGCCGGACGCCGCACAGGGCGTGCTCGTCGGCTTCGTCTACGGCGACCGGCTCACCGACTGGAGCCGCCTCGACGCCGCCGCCCGCCGCGAGGCCGTCCTCGCGAGCCTCGCCCGCGTCGTCGGAGACACAGCGGCCCGCCCCCTCGACTACACCGAGAGGAACTGGTCCCAGGACCCGTACGCACGCGGCGGATACGAGGCCTACGCGACCCCCGGGGCCTGGACCGGCTACGCGCGGGACGGCTGGCGCACACCCACCGGGACGCTGCACTGGGCCGGCACCGAGACGGCTAGTGTGTGGAACGGCTACATCGACGGCGCGCTCTCCTCGGGGACGCGCGCCGCCGACGAGGTCATCACGTCACTCTCGGCGCAAGCGGAAGGCTGATCCGGCATGGGCCCCGACAGCGAGGTCGAGGACACGCTCGTCGAGCGGGCCCGCCAGGTCGTCCTGTGCGCGCCCATGAGTCAGCGGGAGTTCGCGGACCGCGTCGGCATGGACCCCACGGCCCTGTCCAAGGCGCTGCGCGGCAACCGCCGGCTGCGGGACGGCGAGATCGCCGCCATCGCCCAGGTCGGCAAGGTGTCGCAGCGCTACCTGCGGACCGGCGTCGGCCGCCCGCCCGCACCCCGCGACGGCGCGAACGGCACGGGGGCCACCCGTAGGCGCGCCGACGCCGTGGACGCCGAACTGCGCCGCACGCAGATCCTGGAGGCCACGGCCCGGCTCATCGCCCGCCGCGGCTTTCACAAGGTCCGCGTCGCCGACATCGCCGAGGCATGCGGCACCAGCACCGGCACCGTGCACTACCACTTCCCGACGAAGGACGACGCGCTGCGCGCCGCGCTCGTCTTCTACGCGGACCGCTTCCACGCCCGCCTGGACGCCGAGTTCGCGACCGCCGGCACCACCGTCGAGAAGCTGCGCCGGCTGATCGAGGTGCAGTTGACGACCACCGAGGAGGACGCCGACGAGTGGTCGGTGTGGGTGCAGTCGTGGAACGAGGCGATCCTCGACCCGAGCCTGCGCGACGGCCAGCGCGGTGTGTACGCCCGCTGGCGCGGCGTCGTCCTCGACCTGGTGCGCACCTGCCAGCGCGAGGGCATGGCCGAGGGCGTCGACGCGCGGGCGCTGGCCGCGCGCTTCACCGGCCTCGTCGACGGCCTGGCCATCCAGGCCCTCGCGGGAACGGGCGACATGGACGCGGCGCGGATGCGCGAACTGCTCCTGGACGCGTTCGAGCCCTACATCAGCCTGCGGAAGGGCAGTTGAGCGACAGTTGAACGGCAGTCGAGCGGCAGGCGAGCCGCCGTCGAGCGCGCCGTTCGCACGTGGGTTCGGGAGCAATCTCCAAGATCTGCAATCGGGCCGATCCGAGGTCTTCCGTGCCGGTAGGGGTTCAACGATAGTGATGCATCGCGGAATTGATCTTCCGCAATGCAGAATGTCCGCCCATGTAGGAGTGCCCCATGGCGCACGCCAACGTCAATCTCGCACGCCGCGCAGGCCGTCTCCTGCGCACCAGTCTCTTCGCCCAAGTACTGCTCGCCCTGCTGCTCGGCGTCCTCGTGGGACGCCTGTGGCCGGACGTCGGATCGTCCCTGCAGCCCCTCGGCGACGGCTTCGTCCGGCTCATCAAGGCGATGATCGCGCCCCTGGTGTTCTGCGTCGTCGTCGCGGGCATCACCAAGGCCGGTGACCTGAAGGCCTTCGGCCGGATCGGCGTCAAGGCGCTCATCTGGTTCGAGGTCGCCACCACCCTCGCCCTCGTCATCGGGCTGCTCGCCGGCAACCTCCTGGTGCCCGGCGCCGGCATGAACGTCGACCCCGCCACCCTCGACAAGGGCGCGGTCGACGAGCAGACCGGCGGCGGACACCTTCCGTCCACCACCCAGTTCATCCTGGAGTCGCTCCCCGACAGCGCGGTCGGCGCCTTCGCCGAGAACTCCCTGCTCCAAGTCCTCGTCCTGGCCTGCCTCGTGGGCGCCGCGCTGCTCCACCTCGGGCAGAGCAAGGTCCCGCAGATCCTGCCGTTCATCGAGCAGGCCCAGGACGTCGTGTTCACCATCGTCGGCTACATCATGAAGCTCGCCCCGCTCGCGGTCTTCGGAGCCACGGCACACCTCGTCGGCGAATACGGCGTGGGTGCGATGTCGACGTACGGAAAGCTCATCGCCGTCTGCTACGGCGTGGCCCTGCTCTTCCTGCTGCTGCTCGGCCTCGCCCTCAAGGCGGTCACCGGCCTCAGCCTGTGGAAGTTCGTCCGCTACACCCGCGAGGAACTGCTGCTCGCCCTCGGCACCGGGTCCAGCGAGACCGTGATGCCGCGCATGATGCAGAAGCTGCGCGCGGCGGGCTGCCGGGACGACGCGGTCGGGCTCGTCCTGCCGACCGGGTACTCCTTCAACCTCGACGGCGCCTCCATCTACCTGTCCATCGGCACCCTCTTCATCGCCCAGGCCGTCGGTGTCGACCTCACCCTCGGGCAGCAGGTCACGGTCGTCCTCGTGCTCATGCTGACCAGCAAGGGCATGGCGGGCGTGCCCGGTTCGGCGTTCCTCGCGCTGTCCGCGACCGCCTCCGCCCTCGGTGTCATCCCGGCCGCCGCCGTCGCGCTGCTGCTCGGCGTCGACCGGATCATGGACTCGATGCGCGTCGCCACCAACTTGCTCGGCAACTGCGTCGCTGTGTTCGCGGTGTCCCGCTGGGAAGGGGCCCTCGACCGGGTCACCGCGAAGCGGGTGATGAACGGCGAGGAACCCGGGGCGGCGCCCGCCAACATGACGAAGGACGCGGCGCCCGCCACCGAAGCGACGCCCACCAAGGAGGCCGCGCCCGCCAAGGACAGCTGACGCCCCGACAACTGGGCGCGACTCACTGACCGACCCCGACCGACACTCCGGCCCACGCATCCCCAACGGTGCGTGGGCCGGAGTGTCGGTCCACTCATCCCGGAAAATCGCCCAGATAGCGATATCGGCGGCAATCCATAGCGTTACGGAATCATCACATCATCGCGCTCATGGAGGTCCATGCACGGGGCAGGCGAAAAGTGAGAAGTCGAGGAAAGGAAGCCACCGATGCTGATCGTGGCTCTTTTGCTCCTGCCGGCCATGGGACTCCTCTTGCTCGGCATGGACCGCATAGAAGACCGGATGGGTGGTGTGTCCCGCCCAGGATCCGGTGACCGTCGACTGAGTCACCTCCGTCTCGTCCGGGGCGACCATCAGAGCGACCCGGAAGCGAACGCGACCAGAAGGACCGACCGCGAGGCCGCCTGAGGGTGCGACACACTCAGCCCGCTCGCCCGGGCCGCCACACCGCGACCCCCAGCACCGAGTCCGCCATGCCGTAGTACAGGAACCAGGCGTCGCGGAACCTCACCAACCCCTCGGTGAACACCACATGATTGACCTGGCCGTCCTGTTCGTCCGCCGACGTCGGCACCAGGAACGGCCGTTCCAGCCTGGCCACCGCCCTGGTCGGGTCGGCCGGGTCGATGAGGAGCTGGCCGGTCGAGTACTGGCCCTTGGGGTACCCGCCCTTGCCGTCCGAGCGGGCGTTGTAGACGAGCAGGATGTGTCCGTCGTCGGTGCGCAGCGGCGGCGGACCCGGCTCGATCAGGGACCCCTCCCAGGGGTGCACGGGCCTCGCCACCGGATCGTCGTTCCCGACGGTCTCCCAGTGGATCAGGTCCTTCGACCGCGCCCAGAAGACGTTGGACTCACCGAAGTACATCCAGTACGTGCCGTCGATCGGGGTGCTGAGTATGGCACCCGCCTTGTTCCACGGCTTGTCACCATGGATCGGGTCGTGCAGCTCGGGGAAGAGCGGCCCGTGCTTCTCCCAGCGCACCAGGTCCTTCGAGGTCGCAAGGCACAGCAGCGCGCTAGTCCCGTCGTACCCGGTGTACGTCAGGTAGAAGGTGTCACCGACCCGCACCACCCGCGGATCCTCGCACCCACCGGGCAGCTCGTACGGCTCGCTCGGCGTGAGCACCGGCTCTGCCCTGCGCTCGAACGTGATGCCGTCGTCGCTCCAGGCGAGCCCGATGCTGGACCTCTTCGCCTTGTTCTGCGCCCGGTACAGCAGGGCGATCCTGCCACCCACCACGAGGGCGCACGGGTTGTAGAGATACGCCGACTCCCACTCGTGCGACGGCTCGGGCCGCAGAATCGGATTCGCGTCGCTCTTGGTGAACGGACCCATCGGGAAGGTCGCCGGCCCACGCGGGAACCGCTCGGCCGCGGGTGCGGCGGCGGCACTTCCCACGCCGGCGACCGACCCGGTGAGCGCTGCACCGGCCACGGTCACCGAGGCCTTCAGCATGCCGCGGCGGCTGTGTGCCTGGCGGTCGTTGTCCTCCATGTCGAGTGACCTCCTGGTCGTCGAATGTTCGGAGTCTTCGAGTGTTCGGAGCCGTCGAGTGTTCGGAAGGAAAGGGGCCCCGCGGACACTCCCGCGGGGCCCCGTCGTACACATGCCGCGTACTCAGTCCCGCCCGGCCGCCAACCGCACCGTCAGGATCTGGAACGGCCGCAGCCGCAGCCGCACCCCGTCGTCCGTGACCTCGCACGCGGGTTCGTCAGCGGCGCGCGGGCGCTCCAGGAGGTCCGTGGCCGTCGCCGACACGAGGCGGAAGCCGGGGGACAGCAGAGCGGTGGCGCGGGCGCCCTGGGACTCGTACAGGCGCACCACGACATCGCCCGAGCGGTCGTCGGCCAGCTTGACCGTCTCGACCACCACCGCCGGGTTGTCGACGGCCACCAGCGGAGCCACCTCCGCCGACCCGGACACCGAACGCTCCGGCAGGTTGAGGTGGTAGCCCTCACGGACCGCGTCGTCGACGTCCGCGCTGATCAGCAGGGCGTAGCGCAGCCGGTGCGTGCCCTGGTCGGTGTCGGGGTCGGGGAAGCGCGGCGCACGCGCCAGGGACAGCCGGACCGTCGTCGTGGTGCCACCGTCCTCGCGGACATCACGCGTGACGTCATGCCCGTACGTCGAGTCGTTGACCAGGGCCGCACCCCAGTCCCGCTCGCCGACGTGCAGGAAGCGGTGCGCGCACACCTCGAACTTCGCCGCGTCCCAGCTGGTGTTGGTGTGCGTGGGCCGCTCGACGTGCCCGAACGGCACCTGCGCCGTGGAGTGCCCGGCCCGCACGTCCAGCGGGAACGCGGCCTTGAGCAGCTTCTCCGTCTCGTGCCAGTCGAGGACCGTGTCGACGTCCAGCCGCCGGGCGCCCGGCGCCAGCGCGAGGGTCTGCTCGATGCGCGACTCCCCGAAGACACGCACCACGCGGACGCCGCCGTCCACGACGGTCACCGACTCCGCCGCCGTCAGATCCGTGACGGTGTTGCGGTAGAAGGCGTCCAGGTCCCAGGCGTCCCACTGGTTCGGGAAGTCCTGGTGCAACTGGAGGAGGTTCGCCACCGCGCCCGGCGGCAGCGCCTCGCGCTCGCCCTTGATGTCGTACGCAGAGGTGACCAGCCCCCGCTCGTCGATCACGATCCGGACCAGGCCGTTGTCCAGGACGTACCCGCCGTCCCGGGGCTGCGGCTCGACCGTGACCGCCGTCGGCTCGCGGCGCACCGTCGCCCCCAGTGCGGCGGCGCCGGCGCGGGCGTGCGGGGCCGCGTTGAAGACGACCCGCGAGCCGTCGTCGGAGGCCGGCCCCGCCAGCGCACTCTGCGCCGAAGCAATCAACTCGCCCAGCTCGGCGGCCACCTGACGGTACGTCTCCTCCGCCTCCCGGTGCACCCACGCGATCGACGTGCCCGGCAGGATGTCGTGGAACTGGTGCAGCAGCACCGTCTTCCACAGCCGGTCGAGCGCCTCGTACGGATACGCCACCCCAGTGCGCAGCGCCGCCGTCGCCGCCCACAACTCGGCCTCCCGCAGCAGGTGTTCACTGCGCCTGTTGCCCTGCTTGGTCGCGATCTGACTGGTGAGCGTGCCCCGGTGGAACTCCAGGTACAGCTCGCCCACCCACACCGGCGCGTCCGGATACTCCTCATGGGCCTTGGCGAAGAAGTCACCCGGCTTCTCGATCTCGACCCGCGCCGAACCCTCCAGGTCCTTGAGCCGCTCGGCGCGCGCCAGCATCTCCCGGGTCGGGCCGCCCCCACCGTCTCCGTACCCGAACGGGGCGAGCGAACGATTGGCGGCGCCCTTGTCCTGGAAGTTGCGCACACTGTGCGCCACCTCGGCGCCCGACAGATCACTGTTGTACGTGTCGACCGGCGGGAAGTGGCTGAAGATGCGGGTCCCGTCGATGCCCTCCCACCAGAACGTGTGGTGGGGGAACTTGTTCGTGGTGTTCCACGAGATCTTCTGCGTCAGGAACCAGCGCACCCCCGCCAGCTTCATCAGCTGCGGCATCGCCGCGTTGTAGCCGAAGGTGTCCGGCAGCCACATGTCCTCGGTCTCCACCCCGAACTCGTCGAGATAGAACCGCTTTCCGTGGATGAACTGGCGGGCCAGCGCCTCACCCCCGGTGATGTTGGTGTCCGGCTCCACCCACAGGCTGCCCGTCGGCACGAACTGCCCCGTCTTCGCCTTCTCCTGCGCCCGCTCGTACACCTCGGGCCGGTGCTCCTTGAGCCAGGCCAGCTGCTGCGCCTGGGACATCACGAAGCGGAACTCGGGGTGCTCGTCCATGAGTTGGGTGACATTGGAGACGGTGCGGGCGACCTTGCGCACGGTCTCGCGCAGCGGCCACAGCCACGCCGTGTCGATGTGGGCGTGCCCGATCGCCGAGACGCGGTGCTCACCGTCGGTGGCCGAGGAGGCGAGGGCCGGGGTCAGGATGGCGCGCGCGGCGGCCGCGGTGCCGCTGATGTCCTGGAGGTCCACGGCGTCGAGCGCCGAGGACAGGGCCCGCAGGATCTGCCAGCGGCGCGGCGACTGCTCGGGCAGCTCCCGCATCAGCTGGTCGAGGACCTCCATGTCATGGACGAGGTCGTAGACCTCCGCGTCGAAGACCGCCAGGTCGAGGCGGCGCAGCCGGTAGATCGGCTCACCGTTCGAGGCACCCTCCTCGTCCAGCCACGGGGCACGGCCGCCCAGCGGTGTGATGGCGAAGCTGCGGTCCTCGGGCCCCGAGTGCATGACGAGCGGGTTCGCGGCCGCCTCGACGTAGCACACGAACTCCTCGCCACCGACGGCCGTTTCGGCCACCGGGAGCCACGTGTTGCGCGGATTGAGCGCCTTCACGGCCGTGCCGTCGGGCCGGTACGCCAGGCCCTCGGCGGAGAAGCCCGGCTCGGTGGTGCCGAAGCCGAGGTCGACGACGGCCTCCACACGGCGGCCGGCCCACTCCTCGGGGACGCGGCCGCTCACCTTGAACCAGCTGGTGGTCCAGGCGGGCCCCCAGGAGCCCCCCACTTCCACGGGCCGGTAGTCGGCGGCCAGTCCCTCGGCCACCGGCACCGGCTCGCCCGGCACCTGCCAGATCCCGATCTCCAGGGGGACGGAGGTGGCGTGGACGGCGGGCCGGATGCGTTCGTCGAGGACGCGCCGGAGGCGGTGCTGGACGATGTCGCGGTCGGAGTGCACAGAACACCTTTCGGAGAGCGTTGAACAGGACTGCACGGGGCGGGAGTCGGCCCACCCCGACGGGGCGGACTCAGCCCTTGAGGGCGCCGCCGAGGGCGAAACCGCCGCCCAGCTTGCGGGTCAGCAGCAGGTACAGCATCACCACGGGCAGCGTGTACACCAGGGAGAACGCGGCCAGCTGCCCGTACTGCGTCTGGTCATGGGCACTGAGGAACGTGAACACACTCACCGACGCCGGCAGCTTCTCCGGCGACAGGAGCAGCACGAACGGCACGAAGAAGTTGCCCCACATGCTGATGAAGGTGAACACGGTGACGACGGTGACACCCGGCCACATCAGCGGCAGCACCACACGGCCGAGGGACTGCATGGCGTTCGCGCCGTCGATCCGCGCGGCCTCCTCCAGGACGATCGGCACACCGTCCATGAAGTTCTTCATCAGCCAGATCCCGATCGGCAGCGCCGAGGCCGCCAGGAACAGCGTCGTAGCGAACATCGAGTCGATCAGCTCGACCTGTACGAACATGCTGTACACGGGGATCATCACGGCGGTGATGGGCAGCCCGGTGGTGAACAGGACGGTGTACAGGAACGGGCGGCGCAGCCGGGAGCGGTAGCGCGAGAGCGGATACGCGGCCAGGATCGACGCGACCACGCACAGCAGCGTCGCCCCGCCGCACAGCAGCAGCCCATTGAGCAGCGGCCGGTACGTCGTCTCGGCGTTCAGGATCGCGTGGAAGTTGTCCAGCGTCGGCGGCGCGGGCACGCTCAGCTCGAAGCTGGCCGTCGAGCTGAACGACGCGAACACCATCCACACCAGCGGCAGCACGAACAGCAGGCTGATCACCAGCAGGACGGCATTGACGGCGACACGTCCGGGACGGATCCGGCGGCGGGCCGTGTGCGCCTGTGGAGCCGGGCGGGCGCCGCCCTCGGCGCGGCCGGTGTCGGCGGCGGGCAGCAGATCGGCGGTGGCCATCAGTCCTCCTCCACCTTGAGCAGCTTCAGATACACGACGGAGAACAGCGCGCCCACGACCAGCAGCACCAGCGCGATCGCCGTGCCGTAGCCGATCATGCTGTTCTGGAACGCCTGCTGGTACATGAACACCGGCAGGGTCTGGCTCTTGTTGCCGGGGCCGCCGCGCGTCATGGCGTAGATCAGCCCGAAGACGGAGAGCGTCTGGAGGGTGATCAGCATCAGGTTCGTCATGATGGTGCGGCGGATGACCGGCAGCGTCACGTGCCACAGCTGGTGCCACACACCCGCACCGTCCATCTCCGCGGCCTCGACCAGTTCGCGCGGCACCTCGTTGAGGGCGGCCGAGTAGACCATCATCGAGAACGCGGTGCCGCGCCACACATTGGCGAGACACACCGCGAGGATCGGCAGGGTGTACAGCCAGTTCTGCTGCGGCAGGCCCAGGAAGCCGAGGACGTCGTTGAGCGAGCCCTGCTTGTAGAAGAACGCGTACATCAGATAGCCGGCGACGACCTCGGGCAGCACCCAGGCGGCGATCACGACACCGTTGGTGAGTGTGCGCAGCGGCTTGGTGGCCTTCTCCGCCATCACCGCGAGGCTCAGGCCGAGGGTGTTCTGCCCGATGACGGCGGAGCCGACGACGAACACCAGGGTCAGCCACAGGGCGTTGAGGAAGTTCGGATCGTCGAGCGCCCGCGTGAAGTTGTCCAGGCCGACGAAGTTCGTCTCGGCGGCCCCGGTCAGCTGGGCGTCGGTGAACGCGTCGTAGACGCAGTACAGGATCGGTCCGGCGAGGAACACGGCCAGCAGGACGATCGACGGCAGCATCGGCATACCACGCAGGAGGGACCGACTCACGGCGGTGCGTCCTGCCGCGCGCCCACCGGGGGCGGCGGCGCCGGCGGTGGCGACAGCGGACTTCATCGCGTGCCCTTGACGGTGGCATCGGGACCGACGGCCGTACCCAGGTCCTGGTCATAGGTCTTGGCGGCCTCGCTCACCGATGCCTGCTCGGTGGTCACGGACTCCATGGCCTTGGTGACGGCGTTCGAGACCTGCGGGTACTTCGGCAGCGCCGGGCGGAAGTGGGTGTACTTCACGAGGTCGGTGAAGAACTTGTTGGTCGGCGTGGCATTGAGGTACTTCGGGTCGGCGGCGACGTCGGTGCGCACGGCGGTCGTGGACTCGATGATGTTCCACTTCACCGAGTTCTCCTTGTTCTTGATCGCCTTGACGAACTGCCAGGCCAGATCGGGGTTCTTGGCCTTCGACGGGATCGACCAGGCCCAGCCGCCCGACATACTGACCTTGCCGGGCGCCTGGCCGTTCTGGGTCGGCATGGCGGCGGGCTTCATCGTCTTCGACCAGTCGGGCCACGGGCTCGGCCCGGTCTTCAGCCAGCTGTTGGCCATCCACGAACCGTCGATGTTCATGGCGATCTTGCTCTTCGGCATCAGCTTCGTGCCGACCTCGGTACCCGCGTTGGGGCCGAGCGCGGTGGACTTGTCGAGCCCCAGGTCCTCGTCGTACACGGTGTGCACGAACTTCAGCGCGTCCTTGAAGCCCTGCGAGCCGACGACCCACTTCTTCTTCTTGGCGTCGTACAGGGAGTCCCCGGCGGCATCGGTCCCGTACAGCAGCATCTCGAAGCCCTGCATGGTGGACTGCTCGCCACCGGCCTGCCCGGTGTACAGGTTCATCGGGATGACACCCGGCAGCTTCTTCTTCAGGGTGCGCGCCGTGTCGAGGAGTTCTTCCCAACTCTTCGGCTGCCAGGGCGTCTTGATGCCCGCCTTCTTCAGCAGCTTCTCGTTGTACCAGATGCCTCGGGTGTCGGTGTCGTCCGGGACGCCGTACGTCTTGCCGTCGGTGGGGGAGGAGACGGCGGACGTGGCGGCCTTCGCGAACTTGCCCCAGTCCGACCACTTGGACACGTAGTCGTCGAGCGGCTTGAGGTAGCCGCTGGCGATGTCGGAGTTGATGAGCGCGGTGTCCTCGTAGACCAGGTCCGGTGCGGTCGAGGGCGAGCGCATCATCAGCTGGATCTTCGTGTAGTAGTCGTTCTCGGAGGCCGTGACCGGAACGATCTGGACCTTCTTGCCCGGGTGGGCCTTCTCGAACAACTGCTTCATCGAGGCCAGAAATTTCTGCTGCTTGTGGTCGTTCTGGTCCAGGTGCTGCCAGTAGACGACCTTGATCGAGTCGCCTCCGACGGAGGATCCGGAACCACCGCAAGCGGTTGCGGACAACGTTGTCGCGATGGTGACCGCGAGGGCGGCGAGAAGCTTCTTGCGCAAGGGGTTCCTCCAGGAGGTGGCGGCTCGGCGCCCGGCGTGGGGGCGCTCAACTGCAGGCGGTGCCAGAGGTGTTGCGGTGCACAGGTCGAGCGGCGATGCGGAAGACGCCGACGGTGCGGGCATGGTGCGCGGTGGTGCGTGGTGCGTTGGCGATTACCTAAATCCAATGGATGGACTAAGTCAACGCCTGCTGCATAATCTCGACACCGAAACCCGGTGCACTGCCCATGAGTTGACGCGGTCGCCGGAGCGGACTTGCGCGAAGGAGGGGACGCCATGGCGCGCAGCGGCACCAACCTGCCCAGGGTCGGCGGCTACAACCAGGCCGTCGTCCTGGCCGCCATCCGTACCAAAGGGCCGGTGAGCCGCGTCGAGTTGGGGCCGCTCACCGGACTCACCAACCAGACGGTGTCGAACGTCGTACGCCGCCTGCTCGACGAGGGCCTGATCGCCGAGTCGGGACACGCACCCTCCAGCGGGGGCAAACGCCGCACGCTGCTGACTCCGCGCGCCGACGGCGCCTACGCCCTCGGGGTGCACCTCGACCCGGACGCCGCCGTGATCGTCCTGGTGGACCTCGCCGGATCGGTGCTGCTCAGCCGCCGCTTCGCACTCCCGCGCCCCAGCGATCCCGCGCAGGTGGTCGACCGGGTGGCACGCGCGGCGCTGCGACTGCCCGAGCGCGCCGCGATCGACCGCGGCCGACTGCTGGGCCTCGGGATCGCGGCGCCGGGCCCCATCGACGGGGAGGCGGGCGCGGTCGTGGACCCGCCCAACTTCGACGGCTGGCGACGCGTGCCCCTGCTGGACATGTTCGCGCGGGAGACCGGCATGCCGGTGGCGATGGACAACGACGCGACGGCCGCGGCGATCGGCGAGCGCTGGATCGGCGGGGAGAAGCGTGCGGACGGGTTTCTGTATCTCTACATGGGGGCGGGTATCGGGGCAGGTGTCATGCTCGGGGGGCACGTCCTGCGCGGCGACTCGGGCAACGCGGGGGAGATCGGCCATGCCCAGACCGAGCCCGGAAACCGCCGCTGCGACTGCGGTAGCAACGGCTGTCTCGGCCCCTACTGCAACCCCGCCGCACTCGTCGAGGACCTGTACACCCGACACGGCGGGGCCGCCGCACGCCGCATGGGACTCAGCGGCACCCGCGACACCGTGCGCGCCGACTGGAAGCTGGTGCGCCGCGCGGCACGCGCCGGGGACGGGGCCGCCTGCGACGTGGTGCGCCTCGCGGGACGCCGGATGGGGCAGGCCGTGCGCGGCGCCGTGGCGCTGCTCGACGTGAGCCGGGTGGTGCTGGGCGGCGAGGCGCTGGTCGGCGTGGAGGAATTGCTCGGCGAGGAGATCGACAAGGCCGTCAACACGACGTCGGTGGCCCGCGCGCTCGGCGGGGTGACGGTCGAACCCAGCCTCATCGGCGAGACGGCCGGGGCGGTGGGTGCCGCGTCCCTCGTCCTGCACGGGCGCTACGCCCCGGGGTGGGGGATGCTGACGGAGGTGTCCGGCTGAGCGGCTCGCGCCCGGGGGACGGGAGGCCCGGCCGGAACCGTGTCACCGTCCGGCCGTCGCAGCCGGCGCGGGGTAGCGGGCGCGGAAGGTGAACGCCTCGGGCCCCGGCCCGTGTTGCCGGATGAGCGCGACCCGCTCCATCGCTTCCGCGACGCTCGGACGATGACCGGCCGGTACCCACCACAGCGCCTGGTGCGCCTCGGCCATGCGCTGGAACCACTCGCGGCGGCGGCTCAGCACCCGCAGGTGATCGCTGTGGTACGTGAACGTCCGCAGCGCCTCGACCGACTCCCAGACCGAGCAGTTGATGAGGATCATGTCGTCGGCGCCGTCCGGACGGAACCCGGTCGCGTCCTCCCCGGCGTCGTCGACCATGCGCCAGACGAATCCGGGGCTGCCGTCGGCGAGCGCGTTGATCTCGGGGAGCTGTGCGACGAAGCCGGCGAGTTCGGGTCCGGTGAGCGGGGCGACGAGGCGGCCGATGTTGACCTGAGCGAGGTGAAAGCCAGTCATGGGCCCAGCATGGCCGAGCCCGCTTCTATAGTCAACGCTCATTTGTTTTAGAAGGTGGTTGGCGTTCGGACGGGCGGCTCAGTCGGAACTCCGGGAGAGCGCCACGCAGCATCCGCCCGGGCACGGATCCATGACCGGTCGCCACGCCGCGGGGGTGACCCCCTCCAGCAGCGCCAGATTCATCCCGCAGATCAGGGCAGGGAACTCCTCGGCCAGCGCATGGAAAGGGCAGTTGCGAAGACGCAGCGTCCCCTCGTCCCAGTAGGGCTGATAGCCGCGCTCCGCCAGGACGTCGACCAGGTCGTCGGCGTCGATGTCCGGCTGCGCGGCGCCCGCAGCCCGGGCCGCGTCCTGCAACTCCCGGTCCAGGCCCGCGTTCTCCACGGTCGCGGCCAGCAGATGGCCGACGGAGTCGTAGGACCGGGGCGGAACGGACACGGAGTGCTCGCCCTCGGCACGCCGGTACACCTTCGCCGGCCGCCCGGCGCCCGGCCCGGTGCGCCCGGACAGCCGCCGCGACGACGCGGTCAACAGCCCCGCCTCGACCAGCTTGTCCAGATGGAACGCGGCCAACGACCGGGACACCTCGACCGCCTCCGCGGCGGCGTCACGCCCTACGTCGTCCGGTTGGGCGGCGACATAGCGGTAGAGGCGACGGCGTACGGGATCACCCAGCGCGCCCAGTGCTGCGAATGCGGAATCGTCGTTCGTCACGCACCGAGTCTATGACCAATGGGGATACCTCATAGAGTGCGTGCGCGCTGCGTGAGAGCCGATGGGAGGCCCGGCCGCTCAGCACACCGCAAGCCCCGGCACCGGCTGATCGTTCCGGCCGCCCTTGAGGTAGACATCACTGACGAACACACCGGCGTTGCCGGAGTCGTCATCGGTCTTCGCCCACCAGACATTGGTCCACTCGCCGTACGTCTCCCGCTGCGTGAGCTTGGCCTGGCAGTAGAAGTAGTTGGTACCCGGGTGGATGGTGCCGACGGGCCGGTGCCGGGAGTCGTACGAGGTGGCGGTCCGCCATACACGGCAGTCGGACTCGCCGCCGCCGACGGGGGTGCAGGCGGGGGAGGGAGCGTCGTCGTCGCTCGCGGAGGCGCTGGGGGAGTCGTCGCCGGAACTCGAAGGGGCAGAAGGGCTGACGGACGACGAAGGCGACGCGGAGTGTGTGGACGACGAGGCCGACGGGGTGCCGTCGGCAACAGGCCCCGCCGCACTTCCGCCCGTATCGCCACCGTCCTGACTGGTCACCAGGTACGTCACGCCGCCGCCGACGAGCAGCGCCGCAGCCACGGCGGCGGCAATGGCGCCACGCCGACGTGCGGTGCCACGCTGAGCGGTGACGGTCGGCGACCCGGGAGGCGGCGAGGTGACGGACGCGGGGAACGCCTCGGCACCGAAGCCGCTACCCGGAATCTGCTGCTCCCCGTCCTGGCGACGCAGCCGCACGGTGTCGGGCGACGGAGGCGGCAGCGGCGCACCTGCGGCGGTGGCCCGCAACAACTGCGCGGCGCGCACGGCGTCGGCCCGCAACGCAGGATCCTTGTCCAGTAGCTCGGCGAGCGCGGGCGCAAGCGGACCGGCCCGCCGGGGCTCGGGCAGCGGCTCGGTGACGATGGCGGTGATGGTCGACCAGGTGGAGGCGCGCCGGAACGGGGGCGCGCCCTCGACGGCCGAGTACAACGAGGCGCCCAGGGCCCACACGTCCGCGGCGGGCCCCACCTCACCGCCGCGAGCCTGCTCGGGCGCGAGGTAGTCGAGAGAACCGACCAACTCGCCACTACGGGTGATCCGGGTGGCGGCGCCGTCACCCGGTTCCTGCAGCGCGGCGATCCCGAAGTCCGTGAGCACGACCCGGCCACCGCGCTCGAGCAGGATGTTGCTGGGCTTGACGTCCCGGTGCCACACCCCGGCGCGGTGCGCGGCCGCGAGCGCGTCCATCACCTGGGCCCCGATCCGGGCCGCCTCAAGCGGGTCAACAGGTCCACGCCGCTGCAACATCCCCTGCAGCGACTCCCCGTCGACAAACTCCATCACAATCACCGGACGGCCCTCGTGCTCGGTGACATCGTGCACGGCGACCACCCCGTGATGCCGCACCCGCGCGGCGGCCCGTGCCTCGCGCTGCATCCGCACCCGTTGCTCGCCCGGATCCGGCCCGTCGACACCGTCGAACGAACGAAGCTCCTTGACGGCGACCTCGCGCCCCAGCCGCTCGTCGACGGCCCGCCACACGGTGCCCATTCCGCCACTGCCGAGCCGCCCGACGACGCGATAACGCCCGGCGATCACCCGCCCACCCTCGCCGCCACCCGCACGCTCGTCCCCCATACCCCGCACTCCACCCGTCTCCTGTCGCCCCTTCAGGCCCTGCGACTCCCTGGGGCCTTGCCGGCCTCGGGACCACCGTAGACATCGGGAGGCTCGGTGGGTACAGGGGGCCGGGGGTTGGTCCGGCGTTTCGGGTAGAGGGATCGATCTTCTTGCACGGTTTACTCGATTCGAGTGTTTCTCTTACTTATGGGCGTCGAGAAGGTAGCGCGGACGATCATTCTTGTTAACGTCACGTCAACCTACGGGGTCGCCGTCTCGCGCGGAACAGGGAAACGGGAAATCTGAATCCTTCATTTGCGCTGGACGATTCCCCCGGCACCGATCTCCTCCGACTGAAAGCGAGAACCTGCCCAGGCTCTCCCCACGAGACGTCGCCAGTGTTGCCCGGGGTCGTGATCGCGGCCGGAATTCTCAGGTCCAGGGATGTGCAATGCCAAAAAAGCCCCTGTCGCAGCTCAGTGCCTCGCCCGATGCTGCATTCCGCGCCGGCCCGCCCTCCCGGGCATTGCGCGCGTACCGTCGGATGATTCCGCTGCGCCTGCGTCGTGCTGTGCGGGCCAGGGTCGGGATTGAGGAATGGGAGCGATTGAGACATCAACTCGAGCGGCCCACTCTAGCGGTGCGAAGCCTTCAGCAGCGTCGGCTGAGCGGCCGACTCGGGCAACAGGGGCTGCTGGGCGACGGCGGTCACGTGCCGGTCCGGACCCTCGGCGGGCTGCGCATCGCGTTGCAGCGTTACGAGATCACTCCGCTGCAAGCACGCGAGTGCAACCTGCGAGCCGTACTCGGGGCTCTGCAGGAGGCCGGGGTGGAGTACTTCATGGTGCGTGGCACGGTGGAAACCGCCTCCACGGTGGGTGTCTGTACCGAAGACCGGGCGAAGGCCGAACAGGCATTGCATGCACTCAGCAGCCGGCTCCCCCTTCAACTCACGTCGGCCGGCGGCGGCCAGCGGCAACAGATGCAGTGCAGCCGGCCCATCACGTCGTCGGCTGTGTGGCGGCGCGTCGCCACACAGCAAGTGGTGAGGGTCTTTTGCTTCTTCGCTGAATCTGCCTCGGCTGAACTCGTGCTGGGCCCGAAGTTCGGCTGCGACATCGAGTTCTGGTCACCGTCCGAGGACGGTACGGAACTGATGGCGCCGAGGCGCAACCTCGCCTGCGAGCGGGTCAGTCGATGGGAACCCACGGTACGGCGCCCGGGACGGCACTTCACCCAGTTGGCCTCTAAGGACACCCACCCCCAGCCTGGGGAGGTGCCCACCCGGAGGGAGTTTGCCGAACCGCTGCCTGACGACATCCACTTCCCGGTCGACGTCGTCTACACCTGGGTGGATGGCTCGGATCCGCAGTGGCAGCGCAGACGCGCGGCAGCTGTGGGTGAGCCGTACCACCCGGAGGCGGCCAACGCCGCCCGCTACCTCAGCCGCGACGAGCTGCGCTACTCCCTGAGGTCCCTGCACCTGTACGCGCCGTGGATCCGGAACATCTTCATCGTCACGGACCAACAGGTACCGAGCTGGCTGAACACCGCTCATTCCCGGATCAACGTCGTCGATCACCGGGAGATCTTCACGGACCCTGATGCGCTGCCGACGTTCAACTCACACGCCATCGAGAGCCAGTTGCACCACATCAAGGGGCTGGCTGAGCATTTCCTCTACTTCAACGACGATGTCTTCCTGGGGCGTCCGGCCCTCCCGCAGGACTTCTTCCTCGCCAACGGCATCAGCAAGTTCTTCCCCTCCAGGGCGCTGCTGCCGCCCGTCGGCAGCAGCGGTGCGGACGACGTCCCTGTGTCAGCCGCGGGCGTCACCAATCGGCGGCTGCTAGCGGCCAGGTTCGGCAGCAGCATTACCCGCAAGATGAAGCACACGCCCTGCGCGCTGCGGCGCAGCGTGCTGGAAGACGTAGAGCGGGTCTTCGCGGACGCTCACCAGCGCACAGCGGGACATGCCTTCCGCAGCCCTGACGACATCGCCATCACCAACTCGCTGCACCACTACTACGCCTTCCACACCGGCCGGGCCGTGCCGGGAACCATCCGCTACGACTACGTGGACATCTCGCAGCCGCGCATCGAAGCCCGGTTGGGGCGTCTGCTGAATCGCTCGCACCTCGTGTTCTGTCTGAATGACACCAACACCTGCGACGGCGAGGAGCACGCGAGTACCGCTGTCGTCCAGCAGTTCCTGGACAGCTACTACCCCACAGCCAGCCCTTACGAGTTCCCGTCCGACCCGATCTCTGGGGTGGCTCCGGCAAACGCCTCGTCTTCAGTGCGCCACGCGACGGACGGTGATCCGGTGCGGGCGACGGGCCGGGCTGGATCGACGTCTTGAGCCTTGCGTAGACCGGCAGTTCACCCTGGCCTCATGCAACGGGGGCCGGGACCCATCATTGGAAAGGACGCTTCCCATGCCGCTTGTCGTCACTGTCCCGCGCAATGGATCAGCTCTCGCGCACGCGGGCCCGTATGCCAGTGCGCTGAATTTCATGAGCCGCAAGCAAACCGCTGTACAGCGCCAGCTGCGTCGGTCAGGGCTGGCGGGATACGAACCATTGACGCAAGCGACATTGATGGCGGTGGCCCATCAAGCACCGGAAGGGAGTGCGGTCCTCGACGTCGGCGCGCACATCGGCCTCTATTCCGGCCTCATCGATGCCGTCTACGGGCGTCGATTGTCGGTGCACGCGTTTGAACCAGCGCCGGAGACATCGCGGATCTGCCGCGAGATCCGGGACGCCAACGGGCTGGGGTTCGAACTCATCCGCTCAGCGGTGGCTGACACGCCGGGGAGTGCTGAGCTGTACCTGTCGCTGAAAGCGGAGTCGTCGCACTCCCTGAATGCGGGGCATCGCCGACACACGGAATCAGTGACCGTCCCCGTCACCACGCTGGACGAGTTTTCCCAGGGGCGCCCCGAGCTGCGACCGCATTTGATCAAGATTGATGTGGAGACGCTGGAAGGACAAGTGTTGGCTGGGGGGATGGAGACGGTGCGGCAGCATCGCCCGTGGATCGTCCTGGAGATCCTTCCGAGTTCCGACCACGAGTCGCTGGCCCGGACCCTGGATACGATCACTGAACTCGGATACGGCCTCCACCCGATCCAGGCGGAGAGCCCATGGACAGCCCGCTCAGCGGACAACTACCGGACCCACGTGAGCAGTAGCGCGCGTGACTGGCTGCTGGCCCCCGAGGCGCTCACGTACGACTTCCATCACGCAATGCGCACTTGGCTCAGGGCGATCCTCGAGTGCGACGAGCGGACCAACCTGGAATTGCCGGGGGGATCCACCTTCCCTCAGGGATGGAACGCCTCCTACTCCTTGCCGACGGCGCCCCGTAAGCGTTCCTTCAAGAGCCTGGTGCGCGGACAGCGGCGGCCTGCTCCTGCTTCCTGACAACCTGCCGGCCCGGAAAGGGAGCCACTGAATGCCCGAGCTACTGCGCAGAGTTCGTGTGCGCTTGAATCTCCGCGCCCGTCGCGCGGTCGGGCCACGCGTGCGCAAGCAGCCGCCCCGACGGCCCGAGGGAGATCTGCAACAACAGGCGGGTCCCTCTTTGCCCGCTGCCCTTCTCGCCGCTCCGGGGACTGTTTCCGTGCATGTCGAAGGCGGAGTCCGGGCAGCGCGCAGCGGTGACAGTGGCACGGTCCTCCGGGCGCGCGAAGAGAATCTGCGCGTGGTTGAGCGGGTGCTGGAAGAGGCCGGTGTCGAGTACTTCGCGGTGCGTGGGTATTCGTCGAAGTCGGCTGTAGTGGGTGTGTCCGCCGAGCGGAGGGATGTGGTGATCGGCGCTCTGGCACGTGAGGCTCAGAACGTGCCTCTCTACGCCTCAGCACCGGCGGAGCAGTCGGCAATCGGCTACGCAGGGGAGCCGGGAACCTGGGCATCACTGATGCAGGAGCAGGTCATTCGGATCACGGTGTTCCACGCCTGCACGACGGACGGCTCGGTCCTCGGTACACAGTACGGCTGTGATGTCGAGTTCTGGAGGGAAGAAGGCGACGAACTCGTCGCGCCGAGGAACAACCGAATCACCGACACAGTACCCCGCACGGAAGCTGCTACCGAGGCACCGGGCCACCTCTTCACCGAGTTCGCCTCGGCGGACAACATGCCACCGATCCAGCCGGTACGCACTCGTCAGGCATTCACCGTGCCGCTCGCAACGGACATCCACTTTCCTGTCGACGCGGTCTACACCTGGGTGGATGGCTCCGACCCCGACTGGCAGCAGCGACGCGCCGGAGTGCAGAAGAAGCCCTTTCACCCACAGGCGGACTGTGCGGAGCGCTACCAGAATCGGGATGAACTCCGCTACTCACTGAGGTCGCTCGAGCGGTTCGCGCCATGGATCCGGAACGTCTATGTCGTGACGGACCAGCAGGTTCCCGCCTGGCTGAATACCGACCACCCCAAGGTGACGGTGATCGACCACCGGGAGATCTTCACGGACCCTGATGCACTGCCGACGTTCAACTCCCACGCGATTGAGAGTCAACTGCACCATATCCAGGGGCTGTCCGAGCATTTCCTCTATTTCAACGACGACTTCTTCCTGGGGCGGAGCATCTCGCCGGGAGGCTTCTTTCTTGCCAACGGCACTGCCCGCTACTTCCCCTCACGGGCACTGCTACCGACCGGACCGCCAACAGACGATGACGAGCCTGTCTCAGTCGCGGGCAAGAACAACCGGGCGCTACTGGAGGCCCGTTTCGGCACAGTCATCACGCAGAAGATGAAGCATGCCCCGTGTGCGTTGCGGCGCAGCATCCTCTATGAGATCGAGGAAGTCTTCGCTGAGGAGCACGGCCGGACGGCACGCAGCCAGTTCCGCAGTGCGCAGGATCTGTCGATCCCGACGTCGCTGCATCCTCACTTCGCCTTCCTCACTGGCCGAGCCATCCCCTCGACACTGCGCTACGAGTACATCTCTCTGTCAGCAGGAGACGCGGTTGCCAAGATGCAAGGACTTCTACGCAAACGAAACTGCCACGCCTTTTGCCTCAACGACGGGGTGGGCGACGCCTCAGAACAGGAACAACAAGCAGGGGCGGACCCGGAAATGATCACAGGCTTCCTGGAGGAGTACTTCCCCCGCTCCAGCGCTTTCGAGAAGGGCACCGGGACGTTTCACGACGGGACCGGGAATGCCGGCTCCGACGGCGGGGCTCATGCCCGTGAAGTCCAGCCGATCCAGCCCTACTGAGCTGCGTCATCGGGAGCGTCCGATGAACCAACAGCCGCGCAGCGGCTGCTTGGCCCGGCTACGCCACGCACTGGCCATTGCCAAGGACGTCGGCCGAACCGCGGACTGCCCGACGGTGTGGTCGGCGGCGTTCAGTCGAATCGAACTCTTCTTCACTGAAGGTGGTGTGATGGAACGCTGTTTCGGGTTTACTCGGCGTCATGGATGAGCGGGTGTCACGGGTGCGCGGGGCCGGATTGTTGGCCGGGAAAACAGTGATGATCACGGGCGCGTCGAGCGGTATCGGAGCGGCTGCCGCCCGGTTGTTCACGGACGAGGGGGCGGCCGTCGTTGTCATGGCGCGCCGTGAGAACGAGCTCAAGGAGCTCGTTCTGGAGATCGAGGCGTCGGGCGGACAAGCGGCCTGCAGCGTCGGCGATGTGACGCGGTCCGAGGACGTCGATCGGGCGGTGGCCACGGCCGTCGAACGCTTCGGAGGCCTGGACGGCGCGTTCAACAACGCCGGGTATGCCGGCTCCGTCTTCGGCCCGTTGCACGAACTTCCCCAGGAAGACTTCGACCGCATCATGGATGTCAACGTGCGAGGGACGTGGAACTGCCTGCGCAGCCAGATCCCCGTCATGCTGGCCGCCGGTCATGGCGCCGTCGTCAACACCGCCAGCTCGGCGGGCCTGATCGCCACCGGCGCGCCATCCCCGTACGTCGCGGCGAAGCACGCGGTCCTGGGGCTGACGAAGGCGGCCGCCGCCGAGTACGGAGCGCACGGAATCCGGGTCAACTCCCTCGTCGTGGGCACCACGCGAACAGAGATGATCAACGCGGCGGTCGAGGCCGAGCCGGCGCTGGAGGAAGCGTTCGTGGCGCGTCAGATTCAGCGGCGAATGGCCGCGCCGCAAGAGGTGGCGGAGGCGGCACTGTGGCTGCTGAGCGACCGGTCCTCGTTCGCTACGGGCAGCCACGTGGCGGTGGACGGCGGCATCCTCGCCGTGTGACGCGATCCCGCGCCTGTTCGTGACGCCGGGCCCGGCCCACTTGGACGCCAGGTTACGGGGAACATCCAGGTCAGGAGCGATCCCAAAGTCCTTCGTCCGTCTCCACGATGTCGACGTCACAGCCCGCGCACATCCCGGTCGAACGCCCCTGGCCGAGCGGGATGACGTCCATGGCGTCCTCGTGTTCGCACACGTCCTGGTCGAGGGGCCGGTCCAGGGCTGCGGCGAATGCGGCGGGCGTTCCCGGTTCGGGTTCGATCCCGAGGAGGTCGTGCTCGAGGACGGCGATCCGGTTGAGATCGGGGTGCGCGAGGTGCTGGGTGTCACGTGTGTGCGGGCTGCGGCGTCTTCTGTACCAGAGGGGCATGGATCCACAATCCGCTGATTACGTGCCGGGGTCTCTCTGGTTAGCCGATCCAGGTGAACGCGGGTGGTGTGACCGGTCGGCTCCCGCGTATCACTCCTGGTCATGGACGTGTGCCTGGACAGGTCTCGGCCCGGGATACCGGCCCGCCAGGCGGCCCGGAACGCGTCCGGGCCGCCCTCGGCGGCGCGGTGTGGGTCAGCGGCTGCCGTTGCTCCCTACCGAGGCCAGATAGCGCGGTGCCCGCCATGCGGAGAGGCGGGTCTCCACGGATGCGCCGAGGGACAGCAGTTCGCTGTCCTGGTGGTCTCCGGCCATGAGCAGGATGCCGACGGGCAACTCGCCCACGAAGCCTGCGGGTACCGACAGGGACGGATATCCGGATACGGCCGCCGGGGTGGACGACGGGATCACGTCGTTGTCGCCGCGCGCGCAGTCGGTGGTCCAGGCGGGCGGGTTGGTCGGTGAGGCGATGGCGTCGAGGTGGTGGGTGGCCAGGGTCTCGTCGATGGAACGCCGGGAGAGGTCCTTCAACTCGGCTCGCATGGCGCGGTATTCAGGGTCGTTGGTCGACGGTGCGGCCAGGGCCTGCTCGAACAACTCCTGTCCGGCAAAGCACGTCTGCTCTTGGGGATGGGTGCGGTTGAACTCGATGAGCTTGGCGAGATTCCGCGGTCCTTCGCGGGTGGAGAGGTAGGTATCGATGTCCCGGTGGAACTCGCTGAGCAGCGCCGGGAATTCGAGCTCGGCGAGCCGCTTCTGATACGGCGGGGTCACCTCGACGACCTCGGCGCCCGCCGCGCGCAGCTTCTTCGCCGTACGAGACATCAGGGCGTCCACGTCGGGGCCGAGCGAGGGCAGCCGCCACAGGCCGATCCGCTTGCCGCGCACGCCCTCGGGACCGGGCAGTACGCCCGTGGGACGGGCCACGCTGCCGGAGCCCGCACCGCTGTCACCGCGAATCACCGGCAGGGTGAGCGCGGTGTCGGTGACATTGCGCGCCATGGGGCCCGCGGTGTCCTGCTCGGCGGAGATCGGCACCACGCCGTCCTGGCTGACCAGGCCGAGACTGGGCTTGTGGCCGACGACCCCGTTCATGCCGGCGGGGCACACGATCGACCCGTCCGTCTCGGTGCCGATCGCGACTTGGGCCAGCGACGCGGCGAGCGCCGCGGCAGAACCGGAGGAGGACCCGCAGGGGTTGCGGTCGAGTACATACGGGTTGTTGGTCTGCCCACCGACCGCCGACCACCCCGACGTCGGCTTCGCCGCACGGAAGTTCGCCCACTCGGAGAGATTGGTCTTGCCGAGGATGACCGCCCCGGCCTTACGTAGCCGCGTCACCAGATCGGCGTCGGCACTGGGCGGTTTCCCGGCAAGCGCCAGCGATCCGGCCGTCGAGGACAGCCCGCGGGTGTTCACGTTGTCCTTGATCAGGATGGGTATGCCGTCGAGCGGGCCACGGACGGCGCCGTGCCGATGGCGGGCGTCGCTGGCGGCGGCCTGGCGCAGCGCCGTCGGGTCGGTGCGCAGCACAGCGTGGATCTTGGGATCGACGGTTCTGATCCGCTGCAGATAGGCGGCGGTCAGTGCCGACGAGGTCAGCGAACCTTTCGCCATGCGTGCCTGCAGATGCGGGATCGTCACCGTGTCGAGGTCGACACCCAGCGATCTGTCCGCGCCGGCCGCCGACGGTAACGGCGCGGCGACGACAAGGGGCACCGCCAACAGCAGGGCGCCCAGCGTGGTGACGCCTTTCTTCCTCACGTTCCTCATGAGGCGTAGCGCACTACAACCACCTGCGGCACGGCAAGGGCACGGCGTCGGCCACGGTCTGTCCGGCCTGTGGTGTGTCCGGGTGGTGTGGGGGTGTGTGGTGTTGCTGGTGTGTGGGTGGTGTTGGGCTGCTTGGGTGCGTCTGTTTGTGTTGTTGGGATTGCGTGGTGTGTGTGGTTTTTGGAGGGTTGTG